>JAHDWY010000095.1 GCA_023384315.1 Candidatus Hydrogenedentota bacterium
TCGGTGACCTGGCGCAGCGCCAGTTTGTCGGAGGCGAGGAAGTTCTCGCCCTCGCCCAGGCCGATCACCAGCGGGCTGCCGCTGCGCGCAGCGAGGATGCGATCCGGCTGGCGCGCACTGATCACAGCCAGGCCATAGGCACCGAAAAGTCGGGATACGCGTCCAGGTCCGGCCACACCGCGTGCTCGGTCCGGTCGAGGGGTTCCAGGGAGCAATCCGGCGCCAGTTCCCGCATGACGTCATGCAGCACTCCCGGATCTTCTTGGTGCTCCCAACCCACGCGATCGCCGGCGGTGACTTCGCTGATGTTCTGTCGAATAGCGCATACCAGTTCATCAACCTGACGGCGGTACAGCGCGGCCAAGTCCTCCGTTTGTCCGGCCGCCTGGTATACGTGTGCCAGAAGCGCTTCCGTTCTTCGTCCCGGAGGAAAGTTCGACACGATCCGTTTCGCGTCGGCAAAATTGCCTCGCATAGTCAGCAATCGCACGAGAGGTTCCAGATACCGCTCCAGTTTCGACGGGTCTTCCGCAAGGGAGAGATTCAACACGTTCTCGGCCTGGTCCGATTCGCCTGCGTCGAGGTGCAGTTCCGCCAACCGCCGGACCGCCTCATACCCTTGGCCAGGTTCTCGTACCCGCAGCGCCTTCTCCAATTGGCGCCGCTCCTCGTCGGTTTCGCCGGTGGCCAGGAAGTACGACGCCAATGCCAGGTGAAAAGCATAAGGACTGGCTTCTTGATGTTCCCGTAGATTGCGCAACCGCACGGCGCGCTGATAGCCGTCCAGCAAAGTCAGCGAGCGTATTTGCCGGGCCACTTCGCGGGCGGATTCGTGCTCCTTTCGCGGAATACGATACGTAGCGGAGAAGGCATTCTCGTATATGAAGATCAACTCGTCGCGAAGCTCCCGAAAACTCGACCAGCGGTCTTCCGGCCGTTTCTCGAGACAACGCATGATGACGCGGTTGAGATCTTGAGGACAATCCTCCACGCGTTCCAGAAGTGGAATCGGCGGCTCATGTTGGTGGAACTCGCGCAGCGCCATGAGGTGTTCCAGTGCCGTACCCGCGCGAATCGTGAATAGTCGGTTGCCGCTGATTGCTTCGTAAAAGCAGCATCCGAAGGCATAGATATCCGCTGCCTCCCCGACCGTCGCGGCTTCTAGGAATTGCTCGGGCGCCATATAGGCAGGCGTGCCGAAGGTCGTCCCCGCCTGAGTCAATTCTGTTCGGTCTGAGAGTTCATCCAGTCTAGTGAACGGAATGTCTTCGGAAATGTTGCAACGCACCAAGCCAAAATCGGTAATCTTTAATGTTCCATCCCGCGCAATCAACAAGTTCTCCGGTTTCAGATCGCGGTGCACCAGACCCGGAACGGCGGAAACGGCGTGGATCATGCCGTCGCAGCACTGAATGCCGAGACGAACGGCGTCTGGCATGTCAATGCAGCCGGATTTCAGATAGTCGGCCAGCGACAGATTGCCGCTGTCGGCTGATTCCACGTACTCCATGAAGAGGTAGGGGGCGGCGTCTATGATGTCTATAAAGTAGGCGTGAACGATATTCGGATGAAACCCGGTAAGGAGCCACGTGCGCGACTCGCGCAGAAATCGCTCGACCAAAGGCAGGTTTTGACTGAATTGGTGTTGGAACGTCTTTGCCGCGAATCGGCCCTCATCCATTTCGACGATGTACACGACGCCCATGCCGCTGACGCCGGGGCCGCCCTTCACGTTTAGGACTCGATACACGCCGTCCAGCAGCATCCCGGGTTCTGCTAACGGGTGCGCGATACTACCGTCGGCGGTCTCATCAACCAAGGTGGTGAGATCGCTCATCGTGATGGGAGTACCGGCGGGCAGGGTAGGGGTGATATCCGGGGACGGGATCTGTGGTGATTCCGGCACGGAGCGCTAGGATTCCTGTACGCCGAATGCGGCCAAGCCGGCTCTGACGTCCGCGCAGATCTCATATCGCTTGGCGAGGTTGGTTATCTCGAACACTTCCGACACAAAAGGCGTCAGCCCGCAGAGTTTCAGCGTTCCGTTCATTTTTTCCAGCGCCTTGGTCACCATAATAATGACGCGTAGGCCGCCGCTGCTGATGTACTCCACTCCGCTCAGATCGATTAGCACTTTGGTCGTGCCATCGTTCAAACACTCCTTGAAGGCGTTTTCCGCCTCCGGGGCAGCGGGCGCATCGAAGCGTCCTTCCAGCGCAACCACGGCGACATCGGCTACTTGTTGTCGATTGATTTCCATTGCGTTACGTCTGCGGTCCAGATTGGATACCAGATGGGTTCCTAGTGTACATCACCGTCGGGGGGCATGTCAGCCTCCTCGACAGGTTTGGGCTTGACCGCACCGAGATCGATCGGGCCGAATACCGGCAGTGCCGCCCCTGCACTGTCGCTAACGGTGCACCGCGGATTCAGGCCCTTGCCATACCACAATTGTGCATCTTCAGAGATCTTGCCCGCGTGGAGAATGATGGACTTGGGATCATCCGGGTTCAATTGCTGCCGGAACACGGCATGCAGGTCGTTCCCGTTTGCATCGGATAGGCTGAACCCCGTGACGGGTCCATCGGATGTCAACCTGCCGTTGACCGTGTCAAAGGTAAGGTGCAGTTCCGGTCCATACGGCGTATCCACTCGCGTGACCGCGTCAAGCCGGGGGCCCCGATCAAGGCTATCCTGTCCGAACAGGTCGCGCGCCGCAAGGTTCGCGAGCCGGTACCCAAGTGTTTTCAATCCGTCCGTGCCGATGTGGATGTTGTCGTCCAGCGGGAGATCGATGGATGTAACCATGCCGCTATTCAGGAGAAGAGCGTCAGCCTGAAGCTGCATCACCTGAACCGTGTTCCAAAAGACCGGATCGCCCTCCGTGACAAAGCGGCCAATCTGGACGTAGTAGAAGGGCAACTCCGGCGCATCAAAGTCGTCACGAACCGACTGCACGAATGATAGGAACCGCCCGAGGAACTTTGGCGCATCATCCGGATTGGCATCGGACTCGCCCTGATACCAGAGCACGCCGCGCACGTTTCCTCCTGCCGCGAGGAAGCGACGGTACATTGCGCCATAGAGGGAGTTCCCGCCGGCGTCACGCAAGGCCGGGTCCCACTGCTTCATGGATGTGCCGCCATGAGCGCAGGGGATCAGACCCACGGGCCGGCCAGTGCGGCGGACCATCTCCTTGGCGAAGGGTAATCCCAGCCCGGCTCCCTTGGTCCAACCGGACACGTCCTGCACGAGGTTCATGCGCTCGCTTTCATCTTCGACCTTGCTATGCACGAAGTCGCGCGATTCGCCAAGGCGATGGAGCGGTTCCTCGGCGACACGCCATTCGTCGTTCATGGCGAAGACGTGGACGCGATCGTCCGGCGCCGCGACATCGATATTGTTGCCGACGCCCTGCATGTTGGATTGCCCCGCGAGGATCCACAGGTCGCCCACAAGGATGTGATCGATTGACACCTTCGCGACTTCGTCGCCCTCGGATCGCAACCGGATCTCGACGCGATACGGGCCTCCGGCCGGTATCTCGCGGATCTCGGCTGACCAACGGTTGTCCTCCGACGAACCGGCGTCGAACCAGCGCCAGAATCCGATTCGGCTCTGGGGCTGCACGCGGACCTGCACCGTTGCCTCTCCCGCAAAACTCGTCGCGCCGGCCAGCGCTATCCGCGCGTTCCCCGCCCCGTTACATTGGAGGACCTGGTACGGCTTCAGTCCTTCCGTTACTTCGAGCGATTCAACTTCCTCCTGGCTGAACACGCGCGCCGGGAACGCGCCCATAACGCATAGTGCCAACGCCGCGCGTAGCGCTAAACGGAAACGTGCTGCCATGTATGCTCCTTGAACCTGATCGGGGTGGCGATGCCAGCGGCGCGCCGCTAGAGGGAAAACTCCTCGAGAATCATCAGAATCTCTTCGACGGCCTGATCGAGCCCGAGAAAGAGGGCGCGCGACACGATGGAATGGCCGATGTTGACCTCGTTCAGACCGGGAATCGCCGCGATGGGAGGGAGATTTCGAATGGTCAGCCCGTGACCCGCATTGAAGATCAGCCCGGCGCCGATGGCTCGCGCCGCGGCGTTTGCGATCCGATCGACCTCCCCCAGGATATCTACGTCCGCGGCGTTGGCGTAGGCGCCGGTATGGAGTTCGACGTAGTCGGCCCCAGTTTCCGCGCTGGCGTCGACCTGGTCGAGTTCCGGATCGATAAACATGCTGACTTTGATGCCCTTGTCCTGGAATCCCGACACGACGTCCTTGAGCCGCTTGACCTGGGTGACTACATCCAGACCACCTTCGGTCGTAATCTCTTTCCGGTTCTCCGGTACAAGACACACCACAGCGGGCTTGATCCGATGGGCGATTCCGATAATCTCATCGACAGCGGCGAGTTCCAGATTCAACCGCACCTGAAGCACCTGCGCCAACAATTCCACGTCGCGGTCCTGAATGTGCCGCCGGTCCTGGCGGAGATGGACGGTGATTTGATGTGCTCCCGCGAGTTCGCAAATCTTGGCCGCGGCGATGATATCCGGCTCGACGCCCTTGCGCGCTTCGCGCAGGGTTGCCACGTGGTCGATGTTTACCCCAAGTTCGATCATGATTCCTCGTCGTACTCCCTGGACAGTTGATGTCTGTTCAAATGCTCAGTGTCGATGGCGTGTCATCATCTGAGCGCTTCGTTTCATCGATGGACCGCACCGCCGATTCGAGCAGGTCCCGCAATTCGGACAAGGCATCCGCCAATTCGCGGCGCAATTCCTCGCGGGCATCGCCCGTGTCGTCGCGAAGCGCGGAGAGCCGCTCGCGGATCTCCTCCCGCTTCTCCTCCAATTCCATGCGCATGTCGTCGATGGCTTTGCGCGTGGCGGTTTCGGCGGCCTCCGCGGCTTGATCGGCGAGCGCGTCAAGACGTTCGTCCAACGCGGCCAACAGACGCTCGGTCTGCTTTTCGAGTTCCCCCTGGGCGGCCGACGAGACATCGCCGAGGGCCGACTCCACCCGATCGGAGAGCGTCTTTGCGTCGCCGGAAGTCTCGGATGGCGCGCCGGGTTGGACCTCACAGCCGGACAGAACGATCGCCGCAAGCATCAGTAGTGCGAGGCAAATGGGTGGGATCACTGGGCCTGCTCCGCATCCTTGACCAGATCGAGGACCTGCTGCGCGAGTTCGTCGTCGACACCGTTCAGCGCGGCGTACTCCCGCATGACCGCGTCGCGATTGCCCAGGGCCGCGAAGATCTCCGCTCGCGTCACATGGGCGATGGTATAGTTCGGGTCGATGCGCAACGCGTGCGCGCAGGCGTCGATCGCTTCCTTGTGCCGTTGAAGTTCAAAGAACGCCGCCGCGCGATTGTTGTGAATCCGCGGATTCTTGCCGTCCAGCTTGGCGGCCTCGTTCCAGGCTTCCAGGGCTGCTTCCATGTTGCCCTCTTCGTACGCGTCCTCGCCTTTGCGGAGGAGTTGTAGCACTTGCTCCGCGAGGTCCGGTTGTTTCGTCTGCCCGGTCGCGCGGTCGGCCGTGGGCTCGGGGGCGGTTTCAATGGCGGGCATCCCCAGTTCGATGCGGACTTGCTCCATGGCGGTGTAGGCTTCCGCGTGGTTCGGTTGGAGGCGCAGCGTTTCGCGGAAACACTCCAGGGCGGCATTGCGTTGGCCCTGGCCGTGATGGATGCATCCCAACTCGTAATAAGTGTCCGGATCGTTCGGGTCCAGTTCCTGGGCCTGCTCGTAGGCCCGCTGCGCGTCGCCCGCAGCGCCGAGTTTATAGTGGCAAAACCCGATGTTGGCGTAAGCCAACGCATAGTCGGGCTCCCGCTGCATGACCTCTTCGAAATACGTCAGGGCCCGCTGATAGTTCCCTCGTTCCGCGAGCCGGACGCCCCGGTCGAAGAGGAATCGCGTGCGCATTCTATCGAGGAGCATGGTCATCGATCCCCACGTAGCCGATTGAAAATGATCTCTGGCTTCACCGTTCCTGCCTTGGTTGCAACTGCGAAGGACGATCCCTGGAAATCCCGCCAGTTCCGATACCCGCTATTGTACCGCGTTGAGATTCTGCGCGCTACTGTCGACCGGCGTCCTGGACGGAATTGTCTCGCGCGAACCCTGTTGCCGAAAGAGGACGTCCACCACGTTGCGCACGTACTGCTCGTCCGCGACGCCCAGCGTGGCTTCCTCTGGAAATGCGACGAGCGACCGGAAATGGTCCGCGATATCTGCGAATAGTTCGACCCGCGCCTGCGGTTCAAGCCCCTCCCGGCGCAAGACCGCCAGCAGCGCGATGCGCGCCTCGTCCGGCGTGACGCGTTGGCGGAGGCGCGCCTCCAGATGCGGGTAGTCCCGAAACGAATTGTATTTCCCGCTCAGCACATGCGTCAGGTCCGGCTCGGAGATCTTCGGCAAGCGCATGACGACCGTGTTCGCCACATAGTCGCCCAGGCGCTGCGACCGCTTGCTGAGCACTCAGGCGATGCCGCCGATAACGTATAAGTGGTAGAGGCTGTCGACAAAGCGCATGAGATTTCTCACGGCTATCTGGCTGAACTGAAGCCGCAATCCGTCCGCATCCACCACCCGGAGCCGGAGCACGCGTTTTCCAAGCGTTTGACCGCGCAGCAGCCATTCGAGCGTCATTCCGTGGACGATGGGTATGACGAAGAAACCCAACGCGATTAAGGCGAAGGCCCAGTCCGACAGGTTTACACCGAACACAAGGGGAAAGATGTTGAGCGTTACTAGAACGTATGCGATCGTGAAAATCGCGATTACCTCGATCGCGAAATCGATGATGCGCGCCAGAAACCGCGTCACCGGGCCCGCGAGGTTCAGTGAGAATTCAATGCCCTCCGGGGTGCGGATGGTCAATCTATTGGTACGTTCGTCAGGCATGATTGCGCAAACTTAACTTTCCACCAACTCGTCTTTCGATTGTTTTCTGCCCGCGAAGATGAAGAAGAGAATCAGTAGCACCAGTTCCACGGTCCCGAAGGCAATCTTCACCGCGTACGGCAACACGGGTTCGTGGTATTGCGAAAGCCAGGCCTCCACAAAGGCGGCCCACGCGAGCATGATGGCCACGCCCCCGATGATCGTAAGGGCATCAGGCGCGATGTTTCGCAGTCGCGCGCGGGTAGAGAGCCGCGAGTCCCAGCCGATCAACGCGCTCCCCAGCATGAGCCCCGCTTGCCCTGCAAGCAAGATCGCGGGAATCTCCAATGCGCCGTGAGGAAGCAGCCAGGCCGTAAGGAACTTGGCCTCGCCGGCGTTGATATAGTCCATGGTCACTGCGCCCATCATGACGCCGTTGCTGAACAAGACCAGGATGCTCCCCGCGCCCCATAACGCGCCAAGCGCCATCGTAATCAGCGCGACGCGAGTATTATTCACGATGTAGAAACTGGTCCCCATGGCCTTGACGCCTTGGAGTTCATCGTGGTCCTTCTCTTTTTCCTCTTCCGCGACGCGTTCCTTGGGATCGATGCGGAGGTGGGGGAAGGGCATCAGCACGCCCTTCGCGTCCGCGTCATACGAGACGGCCGCGCCCCCCAGGATGGCGCCGGCCATGGTCACCGCGAAACTCAGCCAGAACGTCGCGGCATGGCGCCGAAAGGTCCGAGGAAAAGTCCGCACCGCCCAATGGATCGGCCGGAACCGGTGCGGCGAACGGTGCACTTCATGAATCTCGCCGTAGGCGCGGGCGATGAGGGACTCAAGATACCGGCGCAATTCCGGTTCCGAAGCAAAGGTGGACAACTTGGACAGGTCCGTTGCGCAGCGTTCGTAGAGATAGTGGAGCCGTTGTGCCTGTTGCAGGTCAAGCCGGTATGCCACGTCTGCCTCGAGCCGGTTCAAGGTTTGCTCCAGCTCGTTCCAGTACGGACGCTCTTCCCGGAGGAATCTTTCCAGGTCAATAATCACGCGGAACTCCCGGGGATGCCTGCCATGTATATCCACGAACGGCTCATAAGAGTTGCCTCTGCTTCACGCTCGCGTATTGGCCCACGAGATCGGCGCACATGCGTTCGTTGTCCATCAGGAAGAAACTGACCCCCTGTCGGTGCAACACTCGCTCCAGTTCTCGCAGGTCCCGCCACCGGATGTGCCCCGCCAGCGACCGGTAGACGTCGTCCACGGACTTTGTGGAGTCATCGGAAAACAAGGGGCGAATTCCCGGGGGCGAGAGCATGCCCACGAGCACCAAATGCTGCTTGCGAATCATCTCCACGTTGCGTACGAAGCTTTCGGATAAGACCGCGTCGTCGAGATTGGTCAGAAAAACCAGGAGCGCCCGGCGCCGGAGCCGCATACGCAAGAAGGTGAACAACTCGTCAAAGTCCGGGTTCACGGTCTGCGGTTCGAGGGTATAGAGTGCGTCGCGGCAGTTGGAGTAGTGGGCCTGCCCTGTGCTGGCTCGGACGAAACTGCGCACGGAATCGCCATAGGTGACCAGGCCGAATAAGTCGCCTTGTCGTTCGGCCACAAGACCCAGGATGAGCGCCGCGGTGATGAAGCGCTCCAACTGCGTGACCTCGACGGACTCGCCGTTGGCGCCGCCGGTCGAAGCCAGCACCCGTCGCGCGCTCAAGCGTGAGGTGTCGATAACGACGTACACTTCCTGGGTCCGCTCAATCTGAAACAGCTTGGTGATTGGCTTCCCGCGTTTCGCGGTGGCTTTCCAGTGGATGTCCTCATATCCGTCTCCCGGCACGTACTCGCGCAGCTTCTCGAACTCGCGTCCCTGTCCGACCTGGCGCTGCGCGTGCGCGCCGAAGGCGCCCCGATTCAAGAACAAGGCGGCCAGGCGTCGCCGTTCAGTCAGGAGATTCGGATACACGCGCAATTCGGATTGAATGGGTGAGGAACTCCGCACCGCCCAGAACCCGAGTGGGGAAGTGCCTTCCATGTACACTCGATCCAGGTGATAGTTCCCGCGCCGTTCCGGTTTCACCGCCCAGGACACGTGGGCCATCGCTGTATCCGGCGGCGCGACGGTCTGGATGGAATCGAGCTGCGAACCGATCTCCCGCGGGAATGCGAGACCGATGCGTAAGGGCCTCGCGCGCGCGCGGTCGTTACGGATGTAGATGTCCACTTCGCCGTCGCGGTCTTTGCTTAAGCGGACCACTTCCGGCAGCGACACGCCAAGCCCCTTGAGCGAGCCCCTGCCGAGAATCGCGTCCAACACCGCGACCGCAACGAGTCCAACCGCTGCATACGGGAGAACCCCCGCGACGGCCGGTACGGTGACCCCCACGGCGCTGACGGCGATAAGGCCGCCCACGCAAATGAGGAGCAATGTCCGCGGAACGATCATCGGGGAACCGCCACCTCTTCGATAATCCGGCCGATTACTTCCGGCACGGTGAGTCCTTCGATTTCATACTCCGGCCGCAGAATCAACCGGTGCTCCAGCACCGGGCGCGCGATTTCCTTCACGTCGTCCGGCGTAACGAAGTCCCGGCCAAAAATGGCCCCGTGTACGCGACTTGCTAGAAGAATGGCCTGCGTGGCGCGCGGCCCTGCGCCTACCAACACGGAACTGTGCGTCCGCGTCTTGCGCACGATATCCACGACGTATCCTATCAACTCTTCCCGAACCGTCACGGACTGGAGTGCGGCGCGAACCTTCACCAGTTCTTCCGCGGTGATCACGACATTCACCGCGTCACTGTCGAGCGTCTTCTCGGGCGCGTCACTGCCAAGCGTGCGCGCGGCCAGGCTGAGTTCCTCGTCACGGTTGGGGCATCCCATCGAAATCTTGACCATGAACCGGTCTTTCTGCGCCTCTGGAAGGGGATAGGTACCTTCGTATTCGATGGGATTCTGGGTTGCGAACACGGTGAAGTTCGGCGAGAGGATGTGCGTATCGCGGTCGATGGTGACGCGCCGCTCCTGCATCGCCTGAAGCAAGGCCGACTGCGTCTTCGCGGGCGCGCGGTTAATCTCGTCCGCCAGCAGGAACGTCGTGAAGATGGGTCCCTTGACCAGCGTGAACGCGTTGTGCTGGAGGTTGAACACGTTGGTGCCGGTGATGTCCGCCGGCATCAGGTCCGGGGTGAACTGGATGCGCGCAAACTCGCAGCCCAGCACTTTTGCAAGCGTGCGAACGAGCAAGGTCTTGGCCACGCCCGGCACGCCCTCGATGAGCGCGTGGTTGTTCGTGAAGATGGCGATGAGGCACTTGTCCACCACGTCCTTCTGGCCGATGATGACCTTGGCGACCTCCTGCCGCGCGCGCGTCAGCGTCTCTTTCAAGTGGTCCAGATCGAGTTGCACGTTCTTTTCCTTTCCCTGATGCTTGCGGAGGCCGGGACTAGCGCCGCAAGTACTCGT
>JAHDWY010000096.1 GCA_023384315.1 Candidatus Hydrogenedentota bacterium
ATGGAGGCCAACATCTCCATGACCTGATCTTCCGTCAAGGCGTCGCCCGGCTGCCGGACCAACGCGCCATCAACGCGAAAGATGGGAGGATTGTCGGTCTTGAGATGGATATCCGATGCGCGCAGCTCGATGGCCTTGTGCATCAAGTCGTGTAAGGTCATGGCGTTATGTTCCTCCCCTTGCCTTGCGGTCCTGTGTAATCATACCACGAAAGCCGGAAATCCGGGGATGAGGGAACCTCAGGCCAGCGGAAGATTCGCGTATACGCCCGCGCGAAGATCACCAACCATGCCGTGCTGCAGCCGCGATCCGCCCGCAGCAGCGATCATGGCGCCATTGTCGAGGCACAATGCAAAGGGCGGCATGCTGACCGGAACATCAAGGTCATTGGCCAAGCGTTCCCGAAGCAATTTATTCGCCGCGACCCCTCCGGCCAGGACCAGACGATTGGCACCGGTCTTCTCGATGGCCAGCTTCGTCTTAATGACGAGCGTATCGACGGCTGCGTGTTGGAAAGATGCGGCGACATCGGCGACCGGCAACGTCTCCTTTTGGAGCGCGTAGAGAACGGCGGTCTTGAGTCCGCTGTAGCTAAACTCGAGCGAATCGCCCTTGGCCATGCCGCGCGGAAACTCGATGGCATGGGGATCGCCCGATTCCGCCGCGCGTTGAATCGAAGGTCCGCCGGGATAGGGCAGGTTCAACAGTCGCGCGACTTTGTCGAAACACTCGCCTACCGCGTCGTCACGCGTGGAACCGATGATATCGTACCGGTGCGGGGCCTCGCACTGAATGAGGCAGGTGTGTCCACCGCTCACAATCAGCGCCAGGAATGGAAACTCAGGGGGGTCGGGACCGAGAAACGCGGAGAAGATGTGCCCTTCGATGTGATGGACGGGCACCAGCGGCACGCCCCACGCGTAAGCGAGGGCCTTGCCGAAATTGAGTCCCACCATGAGCGAACCGGACAAACCAGGCCCTTGCGTAACGGCGATGGCGTCGATGGCTCCGCCGGCAGCGTCAAGTGCGCGCTGCGTGAGTTGCGTGATGCATTCCGTGTGATGTCGTGAGGCGATCTCCGGCACGACGCCGCCGAAGGGCGCATGGATGGCCACTTGCGACGCAACTTCGTTGGCCAAAATCTCGCGGCCGTTCTGGAGCACGGCGACTCCCGTTTCGTCGCACGAGGTTTCTATGCCAAGTATCCGGTTCATTCAAGTAACTCCGAAACGTGGACTATCTCGATACCGGCCTTTTCGAATTCAGGAAGCATTTCGCGGAGAACCTCAACGCTCGTTCGGCGGAAATGGCAGATTCCGATGGCCGTGCCCTGTTTCTTCGTCAGTTCGATCAATTGGTTGAACCGTTCCCGAATGTACGTTTTGTCCGACTCATGGTCAAGGAACAAATCGCGCGACGCCGATGGAATATCCATCTCTTGCGCGATTTCAAAAGCCATCGACGTCGAAATCGTGCGGCTGTCGATGAAGAACAGATCCAAGGGCTTGATGCCTTCCAGGAACGCGCGCATGGATGCCGCATCGGAAGTAAACCGTGACCCGGTATGATTGTTGATCCCCGCGGCGCCCGGCACATCTTCCAGCGCGTCCTTCGTCAATCGATGGACTTCCTCGGCCGGCATACCGACGGTCAACTGGCCCGGAAACGTGTTATGGTCTGAAGAATTCTCCATGGGCATGTGCAGCATGACTTCGAAGCCCAACTCCGTCGCGCGTTGCGCCGTGTCCGTGCTGTGAGGCGCCCACGGCAAGATGGACAACGTCAGCCTCGGATCGAGGGTGAGCACGCTCTCGCCAATCTCGCCGCCGTACCCGCCGTCGTCCACGATGATCGCCGTGCGAAGCGGTCCCTCCGCGGTTTTGGGCTTTTGCGGCATCGCGGGCGCGGTCGCGTCGCCGTTCAGGTGTTCCGACTCCAGCGGTAAGCTCTCCGGATCGGGGACCGGCGCCGGAGGCTCCTCGTCACCGGTTTCGGATTCCCCGGCAAGTGATTCGCCATTCAGCGGCATATCGGAAGAAGGGACGGTCGCATGGAGTGTAATACGGACGCATTCCAACCCCATGTAGAAAACGGTCACCTTCGTTTGGCCGGTAGTCTCCAACGAATCCACACGGATTTCCACGTCGTCGCGGCTGAGCGCGGTGGTGATGCCGCCCGCGACCGTGTCCACATCGTCCTTCGACACAATCCAGGCATCGACCGAAACCAGTTCCCAGAGGGTGTCCTCGTTCTCTTGAGGCTCAACGGCTCCCCGTTCGAACCGCTCGACGACCGGAGCCATACCGGTCAGGTTGTGTACGACTTCCTGCGCCAGACGCCGCGCCGGTTCGGTCAGATTCCTGCGGTCAGGGACTCCGGTGAGTGCGACTGTGGCAAAGTGTTTTCCGGCCGTAGAAAAACGCAAGACCCTGGTGTCCTCAGGCTGATCCGGTTCATCGAACACGGAGACGTTGCGTTCCGCCATGGTCCGGCGGAGCAGGCGTTCCATGCCACTGACACTGAGTTCCGGCGGTAAGTCGACCTTGTAGTCGCAGTATGCCCAGCGCGCCGTTTCATCTCGACGCTCCTCTACTGCGGTTTTTTCTATGCGAGCGGCAGGTACTTGGTTGTACGCGAAGAGGCGGTCCAGGTCGGCGATGCGCTCTTCCGTAAGGGGGTGGAAATCAACGGGCCGCGAATCGAGATAGCCCGCGATAAGCCCGGCGGCGGCAGCGGCCGCCAATCCGGCAAACACCAGCCCGATGAGAATCGCCTTCCACGAGGGCGGCGCGGGTGTGTGCGCGGACCCCGTGGCGATCTCCGGAGTTTCCGGTGCGCTATCGTTTTCCGGCGCCATCAGAAATCCACCCAATCCACCCGAGCGATGGTGCGGCCCAGGAATAGGTCGCCAAACCGAGCAAAGGATTGCGGCGCATCCGTCACGAGATAGGAGTAGACCGGGGCACCGTCCGCCTCGGCGGCATAATCCATCGCGCTGAGGATCTCGGCCACGACCTCGGCGGTTGCATCCGCGCTGTCGACGATTGCGATGCCGGGACCCGCCACGGCCGCGATGGCTTCCCGGAGAACAGGATAATGGGTACATCCGAGCAAGAGCGTATCGACGTCCCGGTCCAGGATTTCGCGAAGATACGTTTCCGCGATGGCCCGTGGGACCTCTCCGTCCGACCAGCCTTCTTCAGCGAGCGGCACGAAAAGGGGGCATGCTTTGCATGCAACGAAAGTTCCTGGCGCCAACGACTCGATTACGGATTGATACCGGCCACTGGCAATCGTGCCCGCCGTTCCGATGACTCCGATCCGGCCCGAGCGTGTTGCATTCACGGCCCGTTGCGCGCCCGGCTCGATCACGCCCAATACGGGCACGGAAAGTTCATCGCGCAACGCGTCAATGGCGTAGGCCGATGCGGTATTGCAGGCGACCACCAACAACTTGATCTGACGGTCCATCAGAATTCGGGCGCAGCCGCGCGCGTAGCGGACCACTGTCTCCGCCGACTTCGTCCCGTACGGCACGCGGGCGGTATCGCCCAGGTACACGACGGGCTCGTGCGGGAGGCGGTCCATGATGCGTCGCAGCACCGTCAGGCCACCCACACCGGAATCGAATATCCCCAGCGGGGCCCCGGGCTCATGCATCGTCCGGTTGTCCGCCACCGGCATCTGCAAGCCAATCGGAGTCTGGATAAACAGGACCAGCGAGGTTGAGATGAGCGGGATAGAGATTCGTGGGCGGTTGACCGTCGATGAGGAACCGCACGCTTTGCACCACCGCCTTGTCGCTCCCCTGAAGCGCGGACTGGGTCAAGGTGTTGACCACGCTGTATACGAACAGCGCTTCTTCGGAGACGCTCTTGCGGGAGTCCGTCTGGAGCGGGTAGGTGAAATCGACAATCAACTCCCCGTTGTCCATTAGCCACATTCCGCGCACTTCCACCGTGCTGGGGATCACGGATTGCAGCGAAGTTACCGGGCCATCCAGAAGTGCTTCCAGCGCGGTCCGGCAATTGTCTACCGTATGGTCGACGTACGGCAACCGCCGGGAGTCGCCCGCCAGTTGCCGCGCGTCGGCGCTCGCGAAATAGAGGACGACCTCCCGCGACTCTTTTGCGGATGGTGATTCGGTTACCGGCTTCATAGGTTCGGGCAAGACTTCTGGAAGGGTAAGCGGATTACGTCCCAATCGAATCAACTCACTCGTCAACAGGATGACGGTGAATAGCAAGATCAGGGTTGCCATGGCCCATACGGCCAGAAAGAGTTTGCGCGAAAATGTCGGTTCTCGATTCTCTGCCATCGCTTCTTCTTACCGGTCCGATGCCAGGAAGGCGCGTATCCCTTCCGCAAGCCCTTCCGCACGAGTCTGCCGATACGATTCACCCGCCAAGAGTTCTTCCTCTACGGGATTGGTCACAAACCCCGCCTCAACCAATACGGCCGGCATCGTCAGCCCTTCCAAAACGCGGCACGGCGCTGTATGAATGCCGCGGACCGTCGAAGCAGTACTTGCATGGATCGACGAGGCAACCTGCTCGGCGAGACGTCGATTCTCGGTCTGGCCGTTCTGTCCAGTACGCGAGGCGATGGTGCGTCCGGCCGGAGTTGTCATGGTCCCCGACGAGACGAACACGCCGACGCCGTTCGCCGAAACAGCGCTGCTCGCGCCGAGGTGAATGCTCACGAACACGTCCGCGTCGCGGTAATTCGCCTCGTTCGCCCGCTGTTCGTGCGTCAGCGCCACGTCTTCCCGTCGCGTGAGAATCACCTCAAACCCGTCGGCGAGAAGTTCCGCGGTGCGAAGCGCGATGTCCAACACGACGTCCTCTTCACGGGTGCCGGCCGCGCCGGTCTCTCCCGGGTCGCCTCCGCCATGCCCCGGGTCAAGCACAACGACCGGTTTCGACGCGGGGGAAGACCGTGGCGCGGATTCTTCCGCTGCGCCGTCGGGGGCGGGAAGTTCTTCGGTTTCTACGCGGCCATTCTCCTCCGCAGCGGCCGCTGCGCCAGCGGCGGGGACGAGGACCGCAACGATCAACAAGAGAGCTATCGCGACCGTTCCAAGGCTGGATACGGTCCGATCGCGCCCGGCAACGATCAATGTCGAATCCTGGGACTGTAAGCCGGCGCCCTCAGCGGCTCTTCTCGAGATTCTTGATTCGCTGCTGAACAAAGATACTCTCTTCCGGGCGTATGGACGGACCCGCCGGTTTGGAAGTGACAATGAAGGTAACAATCAGCACTACGAACAGCACGATCAACACGATCAGGCCGATTCGGTCTCGCTTCGACATAACGAATGGCTCCCACCGGACGGTCCCACGGCACATTGGGCGCGGCGTTGTGGGATGCACGGCGCATTATAGTAAACGCGATCCCGTGCCGCAATAGACATCCACCCCGCCGCTACCGGTGAAATTTCGTGCCTCCCTTTTTGTCTTTTTCAAAATCGAATGTATTGAGCGCGGTGCCGACCTCGAGTTGTTTCTTCTTCGGCAGCTTGATCTTGCCCTGCTGCTGCGCCAACTCCGCGTTCAGTTTTTGCAGGCATGCTTCGCACAACTTCTTGCTCACGCTGATGGCCGGCGCGCCACAACGCCCGCATTTGACACCCTTATTCGCCGCGGAAGTCTCAATCCGGCCCTGTGCAAGCAAGCGCAACACGCATTCGATCGACACGCCCGTCTCATCGGAAAGCTGCTCGGCAGTCGAATTCGGATGTTCGACGAGGGCCTGGCGGATCTTCTCGTAATCGTCTTCTTCGAGATCCTCGCAGTTGGGGCAAATCGAACTGCGGACCTTCTCGAACAGTTTCTTGCATCGTTGACAACTTGCTAGCGCCATCTAGTTACCCTCCCTCGGGGCCTGGCCAATCAAACGATAACGAACTCATGTCAATGTCCAGGTTTCCCAATACACCCGCCTTCACGACCAACTGGTCGTCTCGCGACAAATTCACCCCGACCGTCACGGCACGCACTGCCAGCATGCGCGGACTATCGTCCGCTTGGGCCAGTGGCGCGGTCTGTCGCCGGGGAAACGTGGCGCGAATCCACACCCGGCGTGCAACGGGGCGATTCAAATCATCCCGGCCATCGTCGACGCCGAGAACTTCGAAGGTGACCCCGGGTGCAAATATGTACTGATCCTCGACCCCCTCAGGCCGGATTACGTTCCCTTCAATTGACCGTTCCATTGCCTTTTCGCACAGCGTATCCCATTCCCCGTCAATCGCCTCCTGGCCTGACGACTCAATCGCGACCCGGTGCATCCGATCGGCCATCCAGGCCGTGGTACGAATCACTTCCTCACAGAATCCATCCTGAAGGGCTCGCGCGTAGCGCAACGCAGTTGCGACGAAAGGATCTTCGCCGTTTTCGACCGTGCCTGCCGGCGAGGTTGTCGCGGAAGCGGGTGCGCTCGCCGCACTCCCGCCGGCAAGGCGCGCGGTCCCGAACACGAGACCCGCGCCGATACTGGCCAAGATCACGAACCACGCAAGAAGAGCACTGTTTCTTACTTTTTTCACTTCTGTATGGTAACATGCTCCTTCGGCACTGTCAATTGACCAACCACGTTCGCTGAATTGTACACGATTTTCGTGTACACTGCTGCGGCGTTTGCGCGGTCCTCGGTCGGACATAAGGATGGGTCACCGGGGCCATGCCGTATGAGGAGAGACGTATGAAGTCGTTGAAAAAAACAAGCTTACTCGTTCTGTGCCTATTCATCTTCGCCGCCGGCTGCGGCGGTCCACAAGATGCCGAGGAGCCGGCCGAATCCGCCGCTCCGGATGAAGCCACGCCCGCCAGTCCGGTTCCCCAGGCGGAGGCGGCTGCCGGAGTGCCGACGGATGAAGAGCTGAAGGCGTCGGTAACCGTCTATCGGGACAAGTGGGGCGTGCCCCACATCTACGCAGATACCGACGTGGCGGCAGCGTACGGGCTTGGATATGCGCAGGCAGAGGATCGGTTGGCGGACCTGTTTGCAAACGTACGCACCGCGACCGGAACCGCGGCGGAAGTCTTCGGTTCCGACCACGTGGAATCGGATATGGCGATGCAGCTCGTTCAAAACGTGAAGTTCTCCCAGGAACATTGGGCGGACACGCCCGGTGAATTGCGCGCGCTGTCGGAATCCTTCATTGACGGCGTGGAAGCCTATGCGGCGGAAAACCCGGACGAAATACCGGAGTGGGCGGTGGAACTGGAGCCCTGGCATTGCACCGCCATCGGACGCGCCATGATCATGCGCTGGCCTTTGGGGACCGTCTTCGACGACCTGAAAAACCGTCAGGAGAAGCCGGCCATGGGCTCGAACGAGTGGAGCGTGGCGCCGTCTCGCTCCGCGGACAACTGTGCGATTCTTCTGGCTGACCCGCACCTGACGTGGGAAGGCATGGCCGTGTTCTACGAAGCGCGAGTCCATGGTGAGAACTTACATATGAACGGATTCTTCCTGTTGGGATCGCCGCTGATGGGGTTTGGGCACAGCGAGTTCGCGGGTTGGGCGCCGACCACGGGCGGCCCGGACACGTCGGACGTGTTCGAAGTCAAAATCGATCTGGCCAACAAGCTGATGCCAAAGTACGAACTCAATGGGGAGTGGAAAACCGCAAGCGCGCGGCTCATGGTTGTCAATGTGAAGGGCGGCGAACCGGTCACCCAGCCAACCGCGGACACGGAGTTGGGACCCGTCGTGGAAATCGACGAAGACGCCGGCATCGCTTACGTTGGCGCATCGCCGTATTTCGGTCCCAGCAACCTGTATCAACAGACGTACCGGATGCTCACGGCGACAACGGCGGAAGAGTTTCACAGCGCAATAGCCATGAACGAGTTCATGGAACAAAACCTGATGTATGCCGACCGGGAGGGCAACATCGGGTACGTCCGAGCGGGGAAAACACCCGTGCGCCCGGCCGGGTACGATTGGAATGCGCCGGTACCCGCGACGGCGGAAACGATCTGGACGGAGATCCACCCGATCGACGATCTGGTAAGCATCGTCAACCCGCCGCAGGGATACATGCAGAACTGCAACATCAGCCCCGCGAACATGATGATCGACTCCCCCATGACGCCGGACAAGTACCCGGGCTATATTTATAACGTTACGTGGGACGTGACGAATCCACGAGGCAAACGCAGTACGGCGCTGTTGTCGGAGGACGACTCCGTGACAAGGGCGGAGGCCATGGCCTATACGATGGATGTCTATGACATCCTGGCCGAACCCTGGAAGAGCGCGCTCCGCGGCGCAATTGACACGGCCGGCGATCCCTACATGGCCGACGAGACATTCGCGACCGTTGTCAATCGAATCCTGGAATGGGATGGCAACTTTACGGTGGACAGCATGGCGACGCCGATCTACAAGAACTGGCGCCTGGCCAGCAACGGGAAGGCTGACGTCACGGCGATCTCGGAAGGCGGGACGCTTCCTCCGGATGCGAAGACGGTATTGCTGGACATACTGAAGGCCGAAGTCGAATCCTTCCAGGTCGCGCACGGGTCGGTGGATGTTGCCTGGGGCGATTTGTACAAGGTCGGCCGCGGAGAATTTCTGTATCCCGCGCCAGGCATGGACTTCGGAGGCTCGACGGACGGTCCGAACTTCAGCGAATCGCTCTTTGACGTCCGCAGCAAGGAAGATCCGGAGAATCCGGGGCAGTATATCGCGTACAGCGGCTCGATGGCGACGATGCTCATGTTCTTCCACAAGGATCGGATCGAATCGTATACCTGCACGCCGTGGGGCCAGAGCGGCGACCCGACGTCGCCCCACTACGCCGACCAGGCGCAGCACCTGTATTCAAAACGAGAGCTGAAACCGACGTGGTTCACACGCGAGGAAATCCTGGCTCACAAAGAATCAGAGAAGGTCTTGACGATTCAGTGAATGCGCCGCGGGATTCACTCGATATCCTGGCGGACGTAATCCGCCAGCACTACGACTTGGGACGTGTGGACCGGCCTGCCCGGCTGGAGGCCGCCCACCAGCGCCGTCACCAGAAGATTGTGGTGAACACGGCATTGGGACGCTTTCTCGCCAAGACCTACAAGCGGGATCCCTACGTGCTGGACGCCTTGCGGTTTCAGCACCGGTTGTCGGATTTTCTGGCACAGAATAATGTTCCGGTCGCTGGAATTCAGCCGGCCAGCGACGGGAAACGAATTGTCGAACTGGACACCTGGGCCCTCGAACTGCAGGAATTCGTCGAGGGCGCATCCATGGTGGTTTCCAAAGAGACGCTCGCCATCTCGGCGGAAACGCTCGGAAAGTTTCATGAGGTGTGCCGCGACTTCCCGCGTCCCGAGCGGGATACGCGCATGTGGCGGTTCAGCGAAGTGCCGCGCTCGTCTTTTGCGGCGCTGTACCAGATGGCAAAGTCGCAGGAGGATTCGGATGCGCTCACGGCGCACTGCAACCGCATCGCGCTCTTCCTCCGCGACGCTGCGGAAGCGTTGAGCCTGGAGCAGCGGGGCCGTTTTGAAACCGGCTTGATTCACGGAGACTGGCACAGCGGCAACCTCATCTTCCGCGACGAGCGCCTGGCCGCCGTGGTCGACTTGGAGTTCGCGGGAGACGGCTGCTACCTGGAAGACTTGGCCTACGCGATTTCCAATCTCTGCGTTCGGACAACCATGCGCGAAGAGCGCCTGGCGAAACGGACGGATCAACTGCTGGATCACTACCAGCGGTATCGCACCTTGTCCTACTACGAGGAAGCGGCGCTGTATTACGCCGTGGGCGTCAAACATATCGCCACGGTGTCCTACCAGATTCAACAGCAAGGCGCCATCGTCGCCGGCCACACCGCGGCATCCTGGATGGAACGGCTCGCCATTCAATGCGGTTGGCTGGCGGAGCGGGCGCAAAAGGTTCGTTGGGGGAAGTAATCCTTACCGTATCCGGCTTTTCGCCCCCGAGTCCCACATGTCAGCATTTGTGCCGAGATGGATTTTGACCGGGTCGGTGACGCGGTCGAGTTCGTCGATAACCGATTGATCGAGCGCGAGTTCGGCTGCAGCCAGATTGCGCTTGATCTGATCGGGTCGCCTCCCGCCAACGACGACGCTGGCAATCCCGGGCTTCGCAATAAGCCACGCCAGCGCGACCGTGGCCATGGATTCCCCGGCTTCCCGGGCAATAGCTCGAATCCCGGCAAGCGCATCCAACACCGCCTGTTCGCACGCGGTTTCGTCGTGGAGCGTGCCTTCGCGATCCGATGCGAAGTGCCGCGTTCGCCGCCGTTGCACGGGGTTGTCGTCGACGCTCTCCCAACGCCC
>JAHDWY010000097.1 GCA_023384315.1 Candidatus Hydrogenedentota bacterium
TATCCTGGGTCAACTGGACGCGTTCTACTTCGTATTTCTCAATTTCCAGCACGGCTTGGAGATACTCGTAGGGATCGTCCTGTTCCGGGATCGGCTGGCCAAGCTGCATGTAAATCTGCCGCATTTGCGGAGGGATGTTGACCGATTCCATCGGCGCTACGAGCGCAACCTTAGGGGCCTCGTCCCGGCTCAGCTTATAGACGGTATTGACCAGCCGGTATTCCAGCTCACTCAAGGGCGTTGCCGGTCTCATTTCATCCGGCGCAACCTGGGGAAGGATCTCCTCTTTGTTTTCGCGGTAGCTGATGCCGATGCTTGAGTAGATCGGTTTCTGCGTAAACTCGTCTTCCACCTGCGCCTGTACCATGAACGGTTGTACGCCCTTTTCCAACATCCGTTTTTCGATGGCTTCCGCCTCAGTCGTTTCGCCTTCTTCATCCTCCTCCGATTCGGCGCTGAACAAGTCCTCCTGAGAGGCGAGCACATTGGCTGCCTTGAGGTAGACCGGCGTAAACGTCAGCTTTCCACCGGAAGCGACGCGCATTTCATCCAGCTTGTCGGTGATGTCCTGCTCCAGATTCTTAACTGCCGTGGGCATTTCGGATTCGGGCGTAATATAGACTTTTACGTTCACAGGCGCGTCGAGGCCGCTGAGAATCTTCTCCGTCGCGGGGGAGACGGTATAAATCTTGTCTTCAGTCAAATCGCGGCGCAGGATGCTCAAATCCGACACGAGCCAGTTAAACGCCAGCCCAATGCCAAAACAAAGAGTGACTGCAGTGGCAAACGTCAAGCGGGATCCCGGCCGATTCCGTCCTTCAATAAACAGAATGTTGAGAACCAGGAACAGCACCGTCCACGCTACGAAATACACCACATCGGTCAGTTCCAGGACGCCACGGATGAACGTGCCGTAATGGTCGAGCATCCCCAGCAGGCTGCCGAGAAGCGTTCCAAGGCCAGGCGCGTAGCCGTCGATGTATGACGCAATAAAATCCGTCCCCAGCAGAAACACGAGAAAACACGCCAGCAGCGTAATGACAAACGCCACAATCTGGTCCCGGCAGAATCCGGAAAAGAAGATTCCGATAGACAGGAAGAACGCGCCCAACAGGATCGTGCCGAGATAGCCGCCGAAGATCGCCCCAGGATCGGGATTGCCCAATACCGCGAGCATGATCGGCACCGTCAAGGTGCCGGCCAGCGTGATCAGGAAGAAAATGAACGTGGCGAGAAACTTGCCGATGACCAGTTCCCACGACTTCATCGGGAAGGTCAACAGCATCTCCCACGTGTTCTCTTTACGCTCTTCCGCCCAGACGCGCATGGTCACCGCGGGGATGAACACGCACATGAGCAGCGGCAAATTGCCGAAGTAGGAGCGCATGTCCGCCACGGGGAACGTGAAGAAGGACGTGATGTAGAGTCCCACGCTGATGGTGATGAACACCATAATGAAGATATAGCCGATCGGCGAAGTAAAGTATGCGCCGAGGTCCCGGCGAAGAATTGTCCGTACGTTCCGCATTACTCGTCTCCATCCTTTCCAGCGCCGACAGGCTCCGTCAGTTTCAGGAACGTCTCTTCCAGGGTAAGCGGCCGGTCGGTCAGTTCACGCAGTTCCCAACTCTTCGTCTTGGCGAGCTTGCCGACCTCACGCCACAGTTCCGCGCCGAGCCGACCGTGAAGCATGAAGGTGTTGTAGCCGTTATCCTCGGCGAGGAATTCCACCTTGCGCGCGCCGTCGAGACCGGAAAGCAGTCGCTCCAGTTCCTCGCGTTGCCCTGCCACGCAAACCCGTGTGCGCTCCTGTTGCTTGGCCTGTTCGCGCAGTTGCTCCAGCGTGCCGTCGCCCACGATGCGGCCCTGGTTGATGATCACGATTCGATCCGCGGTCGCTTCGACTTCCTGCAGGATGTGCGTGGAGAGGATGACGGTCTTGCCCGCGGCGAGATTCTTGATGAGTTCGCGGATCTCCACGATCTGATGCGGGTCGAGGCCCGAGGTCGGCTCGTCGAGGATGATGATGTCGGGATCGTGGATCAGGGCCTGCGCCAAAGCGGTGCGCTGCTTGTATCCCTTGGAGAGTTCCCGCACGACCTTGCGGTACATGGGCCGCAGTCCGCACGCGTCGAGTACTACATCGGTCCGTTCGCGCAACCGCGCGCCGTTCAGCCCGCGCGCCCGTCCCACGAAGCTGAGGTACGACCGGACTTCCATGTCCATGTACAGCGGCAAGATTTCGGGAAGATACCCGATCACCTTGCGCACCCCCAGCGGATTCTGAAGTACGTCGATTCCGCCGACCTTTGCCGTACCCTTCGTGGGATGCAGGTACGAGGTCAGGATCTTCATGGTCGTCGATTTGCCGGCCCCGTTCGGACCAAGCAAGCCGACGATCTCTCCCTTGTGGACCTCGAACGACACATTGCGCAAGGCCACCACGGGCCCGTAATGCATCGTCAGGTTCTCCGCCTTGATCATGGTTGACCGCCTCCTGAATCTCGTGGTTCTTGGGTTGTGCAGGTGCGGGTACGCAACGCGCGCACGGTCGATCCGCCACTGCCGGGGGCAGTGCGGTCCCGGCTGGCTCGCACCGGGACAGAGTCCCTCCCTCCGAAATGTAGCGCGGAGCAAAGATTGTGCCGCTGCCCCGGCGTCCCGCAAAACCCAGAGCATACCAATCGCCGGCATTTGGGTTCAATGTGTTATGCGCGACTTGATACGCGAGGTGCGGGTAGGCGGCTTGCCTCATTTCAGGTTCTGCGCCTCTTTTGGGGCTCAGCAGGCCGGCCCTTAGGTCAGGCGGCCATAGTACAGCCGCGTGTCGTATTCGAACGCGACGTGCCCATTCTGTGCGTGCCGGTCGAACAGGTCGCGCAGCTTCCTCGAAAACGCCCCGTGTCGCTCGTGGCCCGGCCCGGGAATGTAAGAGGAGGACATGGCACGGCCGTAGAGGCCATCCCAATCGAAGACCTGCTGGTTCGAGAACTCCTGGGCCGCAAAGGGCTCAGTCCCAAAGAAGGCGCCAAGCTGCGCGGCGTCGATGTTGCGATGGTTCACAGCCGCATAGTCGATCCCGTCCGAAAACAGGAGGGCTTCGTATTCCTCCAGAAAGGGGGTTGCGTCGATCTTACGGTCATTCCACACCAGCGCGACGAATCCCCCGGGAACCAGAATCCGTTGGAACTCCGTCCGGGCTGCCGGCGCATCGAACCAATGAAAGGCCTGACCCGCGGCCACGAGGTTCACGGTGCGCTCTTTCAGCGTCGTCGCTTCCGCCGTCCCGCCAACGGCATGGAACCGGCCATATTCCCGCAGGTATTCGCTCCCGGCAAACCGCATTGCCGCGTTGGGCTCCACGCCAAACACTCGGTTCCCATAGTCGAGAAACAAGCGCGAAAACAGCCCGGTACCGGATCCTACGTCCGCAACGGTCCACGTCGGCATAAGCCCTATAGCATCATGCAGGAACGGGATCATCTCGTTCGGATAGCCGGGCCGGTATTTGACGTAGTCCTCCACCCGGTCGGAAAAGCGTTCGGTCGTGTCCATGGGGGCTATAATAAAGCACGCACGGGAAGCGCCGCCAGACGCCTCGCACGGTGAACCTTGTTTCGGCCCAGGCGTACTGAAGATCCAGGGAGGCTGCTGTCGATGGATCTACGACGAGAACGACTCAAATCGGTGGGCCTGTGGATCGCCCTCGTGGGCGTAACGGCGCTGATGGCCGAAACCCTCTGGCGGAACTGGGATGCGGACCGCCAGGCCCATCGACCCACGGCATATAAATACGGCTACATCGATTCAACCGGACAATTCATGGTCCCTCCCCAATTCGATCTCGCGGGAGATTTCTCCGAAGGCCTTGCGCCGGTACGCATCGGCTTCGAGACCGGATACATCGATCGAGAAGGAAACTTGGTAATCCCCGCGAGGTTTGAAAGCGCAGGTTCCTTCTCTAACGGCCTCGCAGCCGCACAGATGGATGGTCTCGTGGGCTACATCGACCGCACGGGGACCTTTGTGATCCCGCCCCGGTTCTTCCCGGCCGGCGTGTTCTCGCAGGGTCTGGCGCCGGTTGCAGTTCATGGCGCATATGGATACATCGACCGGAACGGTGAGTTCGTGATCCCGGCGAAATACGACCGCGCGTATCCCTTCAGCGAAGACCTTGCTGTGGTGACGCTAAACGGCAGCGCCGGATTCATCGATCGAAGCGGAGAGGTTGTAATTCCGTTCGCGTATGAGGCTTGCCTGCCGTTTCAGCAGGGGTTCGCGTTCGTATGTCTCGGCGGCAAGTGGGGCGTCGTAGCCAAGACCGGCTTGATCGCGCAGGAACCCCGATTCGACGAAGTCGCTCTGGGAGCCGATGGCATCGCGGCGGTCCGCATGGGTGAGAAATGGGGATTCGCTAAATCCGACGGAACGCCCGTAGGAGAGGTCGAATTCAGTCGCGCGCAAGCGTTTTCCGAAGGGCTTGCCCCCGCCGCCTCGAACGGCCGATACGGCTACATCGACCAACACGGTGCATGGGCGATCTCTCCCCGGTTTCACCGCACCTTTGCCTTCCACGATGGTCTTGCCCGCGTGCGGGTGGCGCGGGACGAGGAGAGGCGTTAGCCGTCCGCATCCTGCGAGTCGCGCCACTGTAACGCGTTGGCAGCGCCGTGCCGCTCCGCCCGTTGCGTCGCCTCGGAGATGACCCTCCGGTGCGCCAGCCGCATGGTCCGTGCCGTGCCCGGTACCAGTACCCCCTCCCTTACCAGCATCTCAAGCAGTCCCTCGAACGCGTCTTCTGCTTCGGGACGCTCCGCCGTTTCCACTTTCTCGATGAGCCGGTTGAGCCGGACCCGGATGGTGGGGTAGGTGACGCCGTAGTCCTCCGCAAGTTGTTTCAGCGATCCAGAATGAATCAGAAACCGTTTCAAGAACAGCAAATCATCGTCCGCCAAGACTGTAATCCACTGTGGAATTGCCTCAGGCATTGACCAATTTTCTCCTACTACTTTCGTAATAATAAATATTTTTTCCTAAAAACACAATACTTCAGAATATGCTCATTTTAGTTTTATTAAGTAAATTTATATTATAGTTCAATTTGATACCTCCGGGGCTCTTCATATTCTCGTTGCAACCTCCCTCCCAATGGCTTACACTTGCCCCCATGGGTTTCATCTTTACAATCGCCCTCGCAGTAGTCGTCGCGCCCGAAGGGCAAATCGCGTTTCTGGCCGCCACGGAACAGGAAGATCAACAGGTTTGCGTTCTCAACCTTCCGGGCGGGGAGATCACTCCAATCGGCGCGGGACAGCGAGACGGAGAACCGGCCTGGTCGCCGGATGGCGCGTGGATCGCCTATATCACCCAAGCGCCGGAATCGGGCACGGGGGTCCGTCTGGTCCGTCCCGACGGTGCGAGTGAGCGCATCCTCAAGCACGCGGAGGAGTGGGTCCACGGCCCGCCCGTGTGGTCACCGGACGGGACGAAACTCGCCTACACTACGGGCGGCGGATTGGACCAACGCGTCATGGTCTACGACCTGGATTCAGACACCGAGGAGCGCTGGGGAACCGATACGCAGTCCCTCCTCCGGCCTGCGTGGAATGGCGATGCGCAAATCATCGCAGTAGGTACCGTAGGCGAACCGGGTGCCCTTTCCACCGATCTGTTCTGGGTAACGAAGACCACCGCTAATCCGGCGATCGAGCTGCAGGCATCCACGGGAACCTACGTGGAATGGTTGCCGAAACCGTTGCCGGAAGAGGGCGCCGTGGCGTACGAATCGAACGACGGTGGCGATCGCGAGATCTTCGTGTTCGCGATGAAACGTGGCGCGATGGACGTGAGCAATCACCGCGCCGCCGACTGGAACCCGGTATGGTCGCCCAGTGGCGAATGGATTGCCTTTGAATCGTTTCGCGGTGGCCGCCGAGGTGTCTATCGGGTGAATCCGGTGCAAGTGCGCGTTTCGCCCATCGCAGCCGCAGAGGATCACGACAACTGGGCGCCCGCCTGGTCTCCGGACGGACAGTGGCTCGCTTACGTCTCCAACCGCGACGGCCGTCCTCGCCTCTACGCCACAAATGCTGACGAGGACGAGACCATCGCGATTACCCAACACGAACTGAATGACTACGCACCGGCGTGGCGTCCGGAGACAAAGTGATGCGTGAGATGAAGTATATGGACAGTCACCTTTTCGTTTCTGCGGCGTGGAGATATTTCTTGGCGACGCAGATACGAAAAGGCAACTGTCCTCATTTTTCCTCCGGAATTCTGCTCGTTGTACTCTTCGCCACCTTCTGCAGCCTATCCCAGGCGCGGGACGCCAACGGCCTGCTCGAAATCATCATCACCCCCAACGACGGAATGCCCGCTCTGCTTTTGCCCGGCGAGACCTTTGATGTCGTCGCGACGCGCCAGGCAGAACTATCCCTTTCGTCAGAGTCAGGAATCATCCCCCTGGCAGCGGAGTGGACCGAACTTCCCGGTGAACGGATGAAAGCAATCTGCCGCGTTCCTGACGAAGTGCCGCTTGGAGGCTACGCCTTGCAGGCGGCGGCTGAGGGAGCAACCGACACGAATCTACGGTCCGTCTTCCTCTTCGACGCGTTCCCCGACCGCTACACCGTCGCCCATGTCACCGACACGCATGTCGGGTCCGGCCGGCATGATCGTACATCCGAAGCAATTTTTCAGGATGTGATCAACGCGGTGAACGAAAGCGGCGCGGCCTTTGCGCTCATTACCGGCGACCTCACGGAAAACGGAGAGGCCGTTCAATTCAAGAATTTCATCGAGATCCTGAATACCTGCACTTTGCCGACCTTTGTGTGCTCAGGCAATCATGACCGCAAGGATCTTAGCTACGAACAGGCCTTCGGTCCGGACGCCTACATGTTCTGGTTTGGCAAGGACGGCTACCTCGGTTTTGATACCAAAGATTTCTACGTCGCCGACGATCTCCGCGCACAACCGGCCGACTTGCAGGTGTACCGGCGAGCCCTGAAACCTGCGCGCTGGGCGATCGGCTTCAGCCACCGGTATGAAGCCGACATGGGCATGCGCGCGCAATTGGCCCTGTTCGTCGATGACCCCCTCGACTGGTTCATCTTCGGCCACTGGCATCGCGAGAACACGGAGGCGGAGCAGACGGTGCCGTGGGCCGGTGCCACACACCCGACACCGATTACCGTGACACCGGCGGCTATCAACGGTGTCATACGTTTGTTTGATATTGGACCTGGAGGCATCACACCGGGCCTGGTGCAGACCGTCGCGGAAACGAAGTGACCTGGTCCCGGACCGAATTGAGTGCGAAGGGGGGATTCTATGGTGCGCTGCTTCTGTTTGTTAGTCATCCTGGCTTTATGCTTCACGACCCCCGTTCCAGCGCAAAGCGTGGAACGTTTTCAACAGGATCGTTTCGCCATCGGGTTCTGGGTGGATCCTCCCGCCGACGATCAAATGGACGTGCGCTACGCGGCCATCGCCGATGCCGGATTCACCGTGGTGCTGGGAGGGTTCGGTGCCAGTACGCCGGAAACCATCGAACGCCAGTTGACACTATGTGAGAAGTTCGATCTGAAGGCCTTGGTGTATTCTGTGTCGCGCGAATTCGATAATCTCCCGGAACATCCGGCGTGCTGGGGCTACATGATCCGCGACGAACCCAGCGCCGCGTTGTTTCCCGAACTCCGCGCCATCGTGGACAAGATTCGCGCCGAACGGCCCAGGCGGCTCGCCTACATCAACTTGTTCCCCAACTACGCAAACGAGGAACAACTCGGCACCAAGACCTACGAGGAACACGTCCGCCGCTTTATCGATGAAGTAAACGTCGACGTGCTGAGCATGGACCACTACCCCATCTTCAAACCGGACGAGGACGGACGCGACGACTACTGTGAGAACCTCGCGGTGATGCGCGAAGAATCGCAACGCGCGGGTGTTCCATTTTGGAATTTCTTCAACACCATGCCCTACGGCCCCCACACGGACCCCACTGAAGCGCAGCTCCGCTGGCAGATCTACACCTCCCTCGCGTATGGCGCAAAAGGCGTGATGTACTTTTGTTATTGGACGCCAGGTGGCGGGGAATTCCCCAAGGGCGGCGCGATTATCCACCGGGACGGGCGCCCCTCGCGTCACTACGATCAGGCGAAACGCATTAACGCCGCCGTGAAGAATTTCGGGCCGACGCTCATGCAACTCACCAGTACCCGCGTGATTCGCATCGCGCCGGACACCGACGTCACCGCAGCGCTCGAAGGATCGCCCATCAAGAACATCGCGCGGGCCGATGTCGATCCGCCTCACGACTACTTAATCGGGGTGTTCAGGCATGCGGATGGCCGGCAGGCGGTCCTGTTGAACAACTACCGGTTCGCGTATACGGCATGGCCGACGGTCGAGTTCGCAAGACCTGTCGAAGACGTGCGCGAAATCGATCCGGCTACAGGTCAAGAAATCGCGGTAATTGATGACAGCCCCGCCATGGACGGGATCCAACTGTCACTAGATTCCGGCGCGGGCAGGCTGTTCCTCGTTCCGGCAGAGTAGACGCGCAGAAGATCGGACTACGGCACGGCTGCTTCCGCTGCCAGTTGGAACACCCGGTTCAGCGGTTCCGGCTTCTCGGGCATGTCGCCGAGCTTGGTGTCGTTCCAGGAAACGACCATATCGTGGGACGGAAAAACGGCCATGCCGCGCATGCCATTCTTGTGGCCAAGGGCGGCGAAGATATCGTGGGGCGCGTCGGGCCAGAGCCGTTCGCCGTCGGCGTTCTCGCCGTTCGTCCACCACAACCAACTGTAGCTTCCCTCGTGTTCGGTCTGGTTGTCGGGGATACGCTGCGAACCAATTGTCCGCTGACCGGGGCACATCTCGGCCGCTTCGCCTGCCGTCCGCGGAATGGTATTTGGGACCGGGCTGGTCGTGATCTCGGTCACGTGCTCGCGCGAGAGCAGTTGCTTCCCGTTCCACGATCCGCCGTGAAGATAGAGGAGTCCGAATCGTGCGAAGTCCAGTGGCGACACGGCCAGTCGCCCCGAGTTCGGGACAAAAGTTGGATTATCTTCGCACTGAAGGATATCCGTCAGCCGCGGGTGCAGCACGGTGTCGCTGACCGTTTCCGCGGTCTTGCCGAAAACCTCTAGGAAGAGCGTGTCCCACAGCAGCGCCATCTGCCAATCGTTGTAGTCGAATGCCGTGCCCGGCGCTTCGCGAACGCCATAGCAGGAGACCTGATTGGCCATATGCCGGAAGGTAATCGCGCGATCCTTGTAGCCCAGGTCCGCGTTGAGGTCGTTGAGGCACGGCGCGTAATCCGCCACGCGCGCATCCACACTCGGCAGAAGACCGTCTTCTACTGCGACAAACACAAAGTGCGTGATCCACGGTTTCAATGCGGACGCCACGTCGCCCGCCTTCTCGACGTCGCCCCACGAATAGACAAGGTACCCATGGCGAACAACGCAACCCCTTCCCCCCATGAAGTCCCGCATACTGTCGAGCTTGGCGACGTCCAGTCCCACGGCCCCGGGAGTGCGGGCCTCCCAGTGCTCGCTTGGGTAGACCGCGTCCGCAGTTTGGGCCAGCGTTGCGGCCAGGATTGCTAGAACGATTGTACCGATTGTCCCACCCCCGGTTCTGAAACCAACTTCCGCGAAGAACAGGATCGGCATTGCACGAGGTGGCTCGACCGAATCCTACGCAATTACGTCATGCACCACATTCCCCGCCACATCCGTGAGACGGAAATCGCGGCCGTTGTGGCGGTACGTGAGTTTCAGATGATCCATGCCGAGCATGTGCAGGATCGTCGCGTGCAAGTCGTTGACGGATACCTTGTTCACGGCGGCTTTGTGTCCGATTTCGTCGGTTTCGCCGTAGTGAACGCCGCCCTTGGCGCCTCCGCCCGCGAACCAGACCGTGAACGCGTGGGGATTGTGATCGCGTCCCGACTGGCCGCCGCCGGGGGCGCGTTGCACGAGGGGCAAGCGACCGAATTCGCCGCCCCAGATGACGAGCGTGGAATCGAGGAGGCCGCGCTGTTTCAGATCGGTGAGCAGCCCAGCGATAGGAATGTCGGTTTCCGACGCGAATCCGCGATGGTTGCTTTCGATATCGAGATGCCCGTCCCAGCTCTTCTCGTTTTCTTCGCCGCCGCTGTAGATCTGCACGAACCGCACGCCTCGTTCGACCATGCGCCGCGCCATGAGACATTGCTTGGCGAA
>JAHDWY010000098.1:0-6209 GCA_023384315.1 Candidatus Hydrogenedentota bacterium
GCTGATCCTGATTCCGGCCGTGATTTACACATTCATGATTATGGGACAGAAATTCCCCGCCACCGAGCGCGTGGCTTCGGGCGTACCCTTCAGCGAGATGTTCTCCGAGGCGCTACGACGCCCCCTGTTTTATATACTCTTCGTCGTCATGTGGCTTACCTCCGCGACGGAGTTGGGTACGGGCCAATGGATCGCCAACATCTACAACGATCTTCTTGGCGGTCGCGGCGGAATTCTGGCGCTGGTTTGGGGCAGCATTCTCATGTACATTCTGCGCCAGTTCTTCAGCAAACCCGTCCATGCATTCCTGACGCCCGTAGCACTGATGATGGTGACCGCGCCGGTGGCTGCGTTGGGACTGTTCCTCTTCTACTATGCGAACAGCGCGCCCATGTTCTTCTTCGCCGCGACCCTGGTATATGTTGGCGTGTGTTTCTGGTGGCCAACCATGCTCGGAATTACGAGCGAGCGCTGCCCGAAGACCGGCGCGCTTGGCCTCGCCATCATTGGTGGTGTGGGAAGTTTTTCGACGTCCATCGCCGGCCCGATCATCGGCCGCATCAACGATAACTTTGGCGCGGCCCGCGCCTTGCAGATTTGGGCGATCCTACCGGTAATCGTCACCGTCGTCTTCCTCCTGGTCTACCTTTCCGACAAGTCCAAGGGCGGCTACCAGAAAGAGAAGTTGGAGGCCCTGAAAGAAGTCGAAGCCGCGGAGTAGCGGAATTCATAGCAGCGCGGAGACCAGAAAAAGGGTCTCCTCGCTGTCTTGCTTATGAAGCAACGGTACTGCTAGAATCGCTCTTGTTGTCAGTGGCCGTTGGACTTACCGTCCATGGGCCGCGTCCAATCGCGAACACGGTGAACCTGCTGGAGGCGTGAGAATGCGCACATCCCTTTCCTGGGCCGTAGCGGCTCTGGTCCCGCTCCTACTCTTTCAAACCGTTGCGGAAGCGCAATGGACCTGGTCGCCCCAGACGGGCCGCTTCATCAACGTGAAGCGCCTGCCAAAGGAGACCCCCGAGTTGCAGGTCGAGTTCGCGCGAAGCCTCATGATGCAGGGCGACTACAAACGCGCGCTGCGGGAAACCGAGAAGTTCGAGAACTACTACGCGGATACCGAATTCGCGGACGACAACCAGTACCTTCGCGGCGAGATCAAGATGGCCCAAGGGGATCACCTCGCCGCCGCGCGGGAATTCCAGCAGGTGGTCACGACCTATCCGGAAAGCGAGCTATTCGACGACGTCATCGCCAAGCAGTACGAGATCGGCGATTTGTTCTACGACAAAGGCCAGGCAAACTTGGCAAAGCGCTTCTGGCGCCCCTTTAAGAAGCGTCCCTTGCGTCGCGCGATTGACGTATACGCCATGGTGATCGATAACCAGCCGTTCACGGCTTCCGCCGCGGAAGCGCAGTACAAGGTCGGCCTGTGCCACTTCACGCTTGAGGAATACACCGAAGCGGCATACGAATACCGGCGAGTCATCGAAGACTATGCCGGCTCCGACTGGGTGGATGAAGCCAGTTATTCGCTCGCCATCACGTACTACAAAGCCTCCCTGCCTCCCGCCTACGATCAATCGCCGAGCCTGCTAGCGGTCACCGCCATCGACGACTTCAAAGCCCGCTTCCCAGAAGACAGCCGAGTGGCTGAGTTGGAAGGGATTAGGGGCGAAATGCTGAACAAGGTTGCCGAGCAGCGGCTCATGACAGCGAAGTTCTACGAGAAACGCCGGAAATTTGATTCCGCGGCGATTTACTATGAAGTGGTCGTGGAGCAATTCCCGAATACCCCCGCCGCCACCGAAGCGGCAGCGTGGTTGGCCGAGCACGGCCACAGCAAACGGTGGACAGCCTCTTCATGAAGACCCGTTGGATAGCGTTTTCCGGGTTGGTTGCCGTGTTCGTTGCCGGTTCCGGCTGCGGGTACACAACCCACAGTTCACTGGACGAAAAATACCAGACCGTCTTTGTGTCGGCCTTTCAAAATATGAGCCGTGAGTATGACCTGCAAGCGCCGCTCACCAATGCCGTCACCCGCAAATTCATCACCGACGGCCGGCTCCAGGTGGTCGGCCGCGATGAAGCTGACCTCATCCTCGAAGGCGTGATTCTCGACTATCAGCTCAAGGGCGTCACATACGACGAAGAAGACGAAGTTACCCAGTTCCTATGCGTCGTTCTGGCGGGCGCGAGGTTGACGGATGGCCATACCGGAGCGGTTCTTTGGGAAGAACCCCGTATGGCGGGCGAAACCAGCTTTTATACGCGGGCTTCCGGCCAGTCATCGGACCGGCTCCGCGGAAATGCCGAGGTCTACCTGCCGACCGTCCGCTCCTTCGCGAGCGAGGAAGAAAACCGGGGCGCATCGGAAGCGCTCGAACAATTGGCCTCGGATATCTTTTATCGCACCGTCGAGCCGTGGTAGCCCCTTGGAAGTCCAGGAGTTTCTGAAAAGCGTAGACAAGCAGGCTCCGGCCCCCGTTTACCTGTTCTGCCCATACAAAGCCCCCAACGCCCGGGAAGCCTCCTTTGAGCCCGTGCTGGCACAGCGCTCCGTCGACCGGCTGGTTGCCCTTTATGTCGACCCCAGTACGCGGGATCTGGCGTATACAACCTACTACGCCGACGAAGCCGATCCCGGTGAAATTGTGTCGGTTTGCCAGACCCTTCCCTTCCTGAGCGAGCGGCAGGTCGTCGTGATTCACGGGGCGGAGCGCTACGAATCAGAGTCCGCAGCCGGCGCGCTTCTGAACTATCTAGAGAACCCCGCCGAATCCACCATTCTGATCCTGATCGCGACCCGGATTGACAAACGCTCAAAGCTATACAAAGTCTGTTCAAAAAACGCCACGGTCGTCGAATGCCCGGAATTGCGGGATCGAGACGCCATGACCTGGGCTAGCCAGGAATTCTCACGACTCGGCAAGAACATCGACGGATCCGCTTTGAAGGAACTCATCGACCGCACCGGCACCCATCTCAGTGACGTGACAAACGCCATCAATCTGCTGGTCAACTTCGTTGGAACAGGCGAAACGGTCACCGCGTTGGATGTGGCCACCGCCTGCGCCGATGTGGCGGAAGAGGAAATCTGGTCGCTTACGGACGCCATTGCTTCCTCAGATACGGACAAAGCGGTGCGCGTGTTGCGGGAAATCCTGGACCTCGGCAAGAACGAGTTCGAAATCCTGGGTTCCATTAACTGGCTGCTGAAGACCGCTTACTTCGCGGCGCCCCCTTCCAATAACCGCCTGAAGCCCTTTCTCGCGAACAAAGTCCGGCCTCTGGCGGCAAAACTGGGCAAAGAGAAGTTCCGGGACGCCTTCTCATTGTGCATGGATACGGAAATCCTACTGCGGTCCACCGGAGTCGACCGTACGCTGGCTCTGGAACTTCTCGTCATCAAGCTGGCGGCGCCCCGGCGTACTGCGCGAGTGTGACGGTAATTGGTTCTCGTTGCAATACTGCGAGATTCGGCACTACAATACGGCCATAATGACTCGCCAGAACGGGCAAAGACGAGCCAGTGGAACCAACGCTACCGTTCCACCGGTATGGGTTTTGATTAGATGGCAGTAATCGCACATACCCACACCGGACCGGAAAAGGGCGGCAACTACGAGTACCACTGGTCCGGTGCATATCTCGAAGCGCATCTCATCTCGGATGTCGGGAAAAAACGATCCCGCAACGAGGACAGTTGCGCGATGTGCGCCCCTGACGATCCGCGGATCGTGCAGGAGCGTGGCCTGCTTTTTGCCGTCGCAGACGGCATGGGCGGCGTCAGTGGCGGCGATTTTGCCAGCCGCCTCGCTCTCCAGACGCTCGCGGAAGAGTACTACGCGCGCCGCGAATCCAATATTCCGATCCGCCTGAACGAGTCCATCAGTCAGGCGAACCGGCGCATTTATCAGGAAGCCGAAAACCACCCGGAATACTACGGCATGGGAACGACGGTCTCCGCGTTGCTGATTGACGGCGATCACGCCTACATTGCCCAAGTCGGCGATAGCCGGGTCTACCTCTTGCGAAAAGGCGAACCCATCTGGCAGATCACCGACGACCATTCCCTCGTTGCCGAGCAAGTCCGCAACGGCTATATCTCCGAGCAGGAGGCGCGCACCCATTCCCTCAAGAATCTCATCACTCGGGCGGTCGGCACCAAAGAAGCCGTAAACGTGGATTTGTTCGCCGTGCAACTTCGGACCGGCGACACCCTCCTCATCTGTTCCGATGGGTTGTCGAACGTGGTCGAGAACGATCAACTTGCGACCGCGATGGCCGGCGAAAATCTGCAAGGAGCCGGTCGTGTGCTCGTGGGACGCGCGTTGAGCGCCGGAGCCCCGGACAACGTGACGGCGGTGCTGGTTCGCGCTACCGGCGCCCTTCCCCGGACCAGGTTCCACGAAGGCGCGCAGAAAGTCAGTCTAACCCGCAGCGGCCTCTTGGGCGCCTTGCGACGCCTCATCTCCTGACCGCGCCAAACCACGCACGCAGCGCAATCGCAACCAATTACATGGTAGATTGTTGTCTTGCGAACGTATTCCGCCGGTTTGGCAGCTACGAGAGGATCCCGCCCGGACCCAGTGGGTTTTGTCCGGCCAGCTGCGCGTACGCCAGTCGCGACGACGGTACTCGACTGCGGGCACCGGTGAGGCAAGACGACCGGTTCCCGGATGCGTTCGGAATTGACCGGAATTCAGGCGGAGCATAGAATGACTTACGGGACTTTTGGGCGGCTGACGCGCGTTATGCTCTCGGACGGCGCTCAGGATGGCGGGAAGAGGTGTGCGTAAAATGTGCAGCGTAGTTAGATTCGCGAGCCTGCTTCTAGTTGTTTCGTGCCTGGCACTCGCACAGGCTCCAGAAGATGCCGCCAACGACGGCCCATTCGTCGTCATATGCCCCATCGTGACCGAACAAGGGACCATGATTGACGACGGCATTCTTGTCCTCGTTAATCGCGCCATCGCCGAGGCAGAAGGCGCCGAGGCAATCATCTTCATCATTGACACCCCGGGCGGCAGGCTGGACTCCGCTATCGAGATCACAAAGTCGATCCTGGACGCCCCCTGCAAGACCATTGCCTACATCGAAGGGACCGGCGCAATCTCGGCCGGGGCCTTGATCAGCTATGCCTGTGACGAAATAACCATGGCCCCAGGCAGCAACATCGGCGCGTCGGAGGTCGTCTACTTCACCGGGGAAGGCATGACGCCCGCCGGTGAGAAGGAAACGTCTTTCCTGCGGTCGAAATTTGCCGCGCTCGGTGAAGAGAAGGGGCACAATCCCGATATCGGCATGGCTATGGTCGACAAGGATATCGAGTTGATTGCCGTGCCGCGCGAAGAAGGCGGCTACGATGTGTATGCCACGAATGCCGGGCAATCCAGCGGCTCCAGCGCCTCGGGCGCCTTGACCGAAATCATGGAAGGCATCGAAGAAAACGCGGATATCGACCTCGGCCCGTTGAAACAGTTGGTCGAGAGTATCGCGGGAGGCACAGAAGAAGGTCCCACACCCGGCGAGCAAACTGTCCAAGCTGCGATTCAATCGGGCCTGGCCGGAACCCATATCGTGGTCGGCCCCGACAAGTTGTTGACCCTCACTCCGGACGAAGCCGTCAAGTACAATCTGGCTTCCGGCGAATTCCGTACGCTGGATAATCTGCTGCGCGGCGAAGGGCTGGAGAACGCACGGCGAGTGGAACTCGAATTGACATGGTCGGAAGAGCTGTTCCGCTGGCTCACAAGCCCGACCGTTTCCGGGATCCTGCTGATGCTGGGGATCGGCGGGCTGTACATGGAGATCCGTACGCCCGGTTTTGGATTGCCGGGAATCATCGGCATTGTCGCCTTGGCCTTGTACTTTGGCGCGCGAAGTGTCATCGGATTGGCGGACTGGGTCGATCTCCTGCTGGTGCTGACCGGCCTTGTGCTCATCGCCATTGAAGCGTTCGTACTGCCCGGGTTCGGAATCGCAGGTGTTGCCGGAATACTGTGTTTGCTTGCGGGGCTGTATCTGTCGTTCACCTTCTCGGATTTCTATCTTCCCGACTATTCGTGGACGGTTGACCGCTTGCAGGATGCCGGCAAAACCGTGACCCTCACCAGCGTAGGTCTTATTGTATTCACAGTGCTCTTGTGGAAGGTGTTTCCTCGCACACCCATCTACGGAAGGCTCGTCCTGGCCGACGCCCAGGA
>JAHDWY010000098.1:6219-10229 GCA_023384315.1 Candidatus Hydrogenedentota bacterium
GCGGCCATGGGATATTCCGTCCACTCCGAGCAGGATCGGTCGTCCGCGATTGGCCTGAAAGGAGTCGCGACCAGCATGCTTCGCCCCGCCGGGCGGGGACGATTCGGCGACAAGACGTACCAAGTGGTGAGCCGGGCCGAGTTCATTGAAGAAGGGACACCCATTACGATCGTTGAAGTAGAAGGCAACCGCTACGTAGTCGATCGCGTGAAAGAAAACGCGTAAGCGGTTAAGGGGGAAGGGACACACAGCCATGGATGTTCGCACGTCGTTGATTCACATGCTGAAAGGACTGCGCGAGGAAATGCTCGCCATCCAGCAGCAAGGCGCCGGGTACTACAGTTGCACGCCCATGGCCCGGCGATACAACCGCTTGCTCGAACAGGCGCGCCATCTGTTCCCCGAAACGGACGGATTAATCGGGACTTTCGAGGCCCTCGAGGAAACCGACCCCAAAGATCCGGCGGACAAGATGAAGGTCGTTCAGGGTATCCGGCTCGAGATCGGTCAGCTCCTCACGCTGCTCGAATCCGCCGAGGAGCAGAAGAAATGATCTGGTGGGTCGGATTTTTCTTCGCAGCGGGAATCGCACTGATTCTCGTGGAGTTCATCCTTCCAGGACTGGTCTGCGGAATCTTGGGCGGCACGTTCCTCGTCGTGAGCTGTGGTATCGCATTATACAATTTCCCCCAGCACGGCATGTTCATCATTTTCGGCGAGGGCCTCGCGGCCGCGCTTTGCATCGGACTCGGATTCTACTTCTTCCCCCGCTCTGTCGTCGGCAGAGCAATGATTCTGGAAGATAGCCAACAGCAGGAGGCCGGCTGGGTTTCCGACACGTCCAACGCCGCGCTAATGGGTAAGTTGGGTGAGGTATTCACCGATCTCAGGCCCGCCGGGACCGTGATGATTAATGGCGAGCGCGTCAACGCGGTGTCCTCAGGCGAATACATTGCCAGCGGTGTTGCCGTTCGCGTTATCGAAGTACACGGTAACCGCGTGGTCGTCGAGGAAGTTGCAAAGGCTTAGCTTCATTCCGGGAGTGCTGATGCCGAATCTCGTCATCGCGGTAGCGCTATTCCTTGGATCGATTGTAGCCTTCGCGATCGGAGTCATGGTCTTTACCGTTTTTGGGCCATGGCTGCGCGCACGAGCGGGCCGCGCTCCCATAGCGTGGTTGCGGCTGTGCACGATGGCGATGCGGCGCGTAAACCTCGGTACCGTGGTCAACGTGTATATCCTGGCAAAGCAAGCTGGCGTGGACGCGTCGATTGACGAAATCGAATCGCACATGCTCGCGGGTGGCAATGTGAATCGCGTCATGGTGGCCGCGGCGGTGGCTCGAAGGGCCGACGTATCGTTTTCGTTTCGCATGGCGGCCGGCTTCGATCTCTCCGGGCGCGATGTCGTTTCCATCGCGCAAGATCTTGTCCATGCAAAAGAAACCGGGCTGCGGGAGCAGGCTGAAAAGGCAAACCGCGAAGCCCTTGCCGCTCGGGTGGGCAGGACCGCGGAGGTAGTGCATGCCATCGGTCCGCCGGGGCTGGTTACGGTGGACGGTGAATTGGTACAGGCGGTCTCGGTTGGCGGTTACCTCCCGAAAGGTGCTACCGTAGAAATAGTGGGAACAAAAGATAACATGGTCGTGGTTAAGGCGGCCGCGGATTAGGAAAGGACCCAGCTAATGTTAGGAACCTTCTACACGATTCTTGGCGTGGCAGCGGCCATCGTTGTACTCATCTTTCTGGTCATTGTCCTTACCTTCTTCAAACTGTATATCCAGGCCTTGCTTTCGGGCGCGCGGGTCAGCCTGCTGAGTTTGGTGGCCATGCGGCTCCGTAAGGTCAACCCTTCCGTCATCGTGGAAAGCCGCATTAACGCGGTGAAAGCCGGCCTCAACATTTCCACCAACGAACTGGAGGCCCACTACCTCGCGGGCGGCAACGTCGTGCGCGTCGTGCAGGCGCTTATCGCGGCTAACAAAGCCAATATCGAGCTGAACTTCCAGCGCGCCACGGCCATCGACCTCGCAGGCCGCGACATTCTGGACGCCGTGCAAACATCCGTGAATCCGAAGGTCATCGACTGCCCGGATCCCCGGCAGGGTCAGTCGACGGTGGCCGCCGTAGCCATGGACGGTATTCAGCTCAAAGCAAAAGCCCGCGTGACCGTGCGCACGAACATCAACAGTCTCGTCGGCGGCGCTACGGAAGAAACCATCATCGCGCGCGTAGGTGAAGGTATCGTGACGACCATCGGCTCCTCCCCCACGCACAAGCAGGTGCTGGAAAATCCTGACCGCATTTCGAAAGTTGTGTTGCAGCGCGGCCTCGACGCGGGAACGGCCTTTGAAATTTTGTCGATCGATATCGCCGATGTGGACGTGGGCGAAAACATCGGCGCTCAGTTGCAGACGTCGCAGGCCGAAGCCGACAAGCAGATCGCCCAGGCCCGCGCGGAAGAACGCCGCGCCATGGCCTACGCCCGCGAGCAGGAAATGCGCGCCCAGGTGATCGAAATGCGCGCCCGCGTGGTCGAAGCGGAAGCCGAAGTGCCCAAAGCCATGGCAGAGGCCTTCCGGAGCGGTAACTTGGGCATCATGGACTACTACCGCATGAAGAACGTCATGGCTGACACGAGCATGCGTGAATCCATCTCGAAGACGGAAGGACGCCCGGACGACGACAGCACCAATCCGCGGACCTAAGGTTCGAGGGAGCGGACGATGAATAACATCGAGGATCTGATCTATCTCCTCTTCTTCGTGATCTTCGTGATTGTCGCGATCGCGCGAAAGTTCACGGAACAGCGAGAGATCGCCAAGCACCAGGAGGAGATGCGTCGCAAGAAGCCGCAGGAAATGCCGGAGACAACGCGCCGCATGCTCTACGGCGACGACGTGCCCACGGCGCGTCCGCGTTTTGGCGATGAGGACGACGAGGGGCCGGTTATCGCGCCTTCGCGCCGGGAACCGCAGATCCCCACGGCACAGCCGCGGCAGCAACAGCGCCGGGTGCCGCCTCCCGTTGCGCCTCGTCAATCGACGCAGCGCACGGCAACGGCGCCGCCGCAGCGGCCTGTGCCGCCGCCTGTCCGGCCCGTTGCCCCTGCCCCCCGTGTGGAAACCGCACGGGAGAGGGCGGCTGATGCTTCGACCCCGTTCCGGCCGCAAGAGCAACAACGCCGGTTGGCGCCGGAGCAACGTCGCGTCGCGCCCCCCATGCGGCAGGCTCCGCAGCGAACGCAGCAAGCACAGCGTCCGGCTGCACCGCCTCCGGTGGTCATTCAGCCGACGCAACAAACGCGTCGCCGGCCCGCTCAGGCGCCCGGCCTTCCCCCACCGCCGCAGCGTCCTGCAGCGCGCAAGGCGCAGCGTGCGCCCAGCGCGACTCGATTCTTCGAACACCGGGGCGAGTTGCGGCGCGCAATCCTGTTGCGGGAAATCCTCGGTCCGCCAAAAGCGTTCGAGGGCCTGGATTAGCCCAAGTCCATCCGCATACACACACGGGCGTCGTCACCCGACGGCGCCCGTTTCCCTTTCACGTCTCCACCCCCAATCGGTATCGCTATCGGGATCGGTATCGCTATCGGCACCGAAATCACTTTGCCTCAAAGCCTACACAATCAACGGCGTCCGAAATGGTAGAAGCGCCATAGCGCAAGCTGTTAAACTGTTTGCTTATGAGTGACGAGAACAAGCCCATCATCGTGCAATCCGACCGATCTGTATTGCTGGAAACGGACGGACCCAAATTTGAAGACGCGCGGGACAGCATTGCGGCCTTTGCCGAGTTAGTGAAATCCCCCGAACACATTCATACCTACCGGATTACGCCGCTCTCCCTGTGGAATGCCGCTGCGTCGGGCATGACGGCCGGCGAAATCGTTGACCATCTCAAGGCCTTCAGTCGCTACGAGATTCCTGAAAACGTCATCGTCGATATCGAGGACAACGTAGCCCGCTACGGGCGCCTGAAATTGTACAAACAGGAAGACGGCGGCGACCTCGT
>JAHDWY010000099.1:0-664 GCA_023384315.1 Candidatus Hydrogenedentota bacterium
CCCTCGGGCCAAAGCTCCGTCATCCCCTGTCACCCTCGCGAAGGCGGGGAGGCAGGCGGGGACCCATCTTCCCGTATTCATGATAATCAGCCGCTGACGCAACCTTGAACCAGTCACGCCGCGCCCTACCCAAACCGTCATCCCCGCGCAGGCGGGGACCCATCTTGATCGCGGCGCTCAGACGTTGGGAAAACCACCACAACTAAAGTAAGATGCCCATCAAGCCACGACAGCTCCAATCGCATTGGGGGTCACGCACAGAATGGAGAGTCACTTCATGCGCACCAGCATCTTCTCGTACATGCTCAAATTCATCGCCATATCGCTCTGCGCTTCATTCAACGCGCACGCGGCCGAACCCCGCTCCGGCACTACCTTCTACGTCTCGAAACTCGGCAGCAACACCGACGGCCTTACCTGGGCCACTGCGTTCAACGAAATCCAGGCCGCCCTCGACGCGATCCCCGATGCCCAGGGCGGGCACCGGATCATCGTCCGGCCCGACACCTACATGGAAGCCAACAACCTGCCCGCATTCCCCGGCGCCGAGGGCAACTACAACGAACTCGTCGGCGACTTCGACGGCAGCCTCGGCTCGGGCACATCCGGCCACGTCATCCTTGATGCAGGCGACGCGCGCCGCGGCTTCAAGAGCTATGACTGG
>JAHDWY010000099.1:674-10228 GCA_023384315.1 Candidatus Hydrogenedentota bacterium
GGGGAAACATCCGCGCCTATCAGAAAGGTTGGTCGCCCGAGCACACGGCAGAAACCGTTTCCGCCATCAACTGGGACCGCTGGATTCTCCGCCGTTTGTACGCCACCGGCGGCGACGGCGGCCTCTGCTTCGATTGCACGGACCGCATCGAACCGTTCACCGTGATCGTCGAGGACTGCGTCAGCATCGGCCGCGCCTTCGGTTGCGGCGCGATGAGTTGTCTGTCGCGTCCCGACGAACCTATCACGTTCCGCCGTTGCAACATGTGGTCCCTTGACGAATGGGGTGATACCGCCGCGGGTTATGTCCGCATCGAAAACGAATCCATGCCCGACCGCCCCGACATTGTCTTCGAGGACTGCACGATGGTCAGCCCCCAGTGCGCGTTGAAAGGCGGCAACTACGGATTCCACACCTATACGCACGCGCTGGTGAAGAACAGCACCCTCATCGCCCTCAACTTCTCCCAACCTCACGGCACCCCGACCGACGGCATCGTGCAAAGCGTGCAAAACGGCAAGTACTTCCACGTCGATTTTGAAAACTGCCTGCTCATGGGGTTCAAAGTTTTCGGCGTGAAAGTCGACAAAGAGACCGCGGACGACATCGGGTACACCACCAAAGGATCCGCGCTCGCCTACGTGCAGTACACGCAGGAGGTGCCGAAAGGCTTCCACACCGTCGGCCGATGGCCGGCCGAGGCCTTCTCCCTGATCGCGCCGCCAGCGCCGGTAACGCCGGAGCCGGTGCTGAAGAACCGCGAACTCCTTCTCGAGGACATGTGCGAAGTCACACCGTTTATCTGGAACGGACGGCTCTGCCACATGGAATGCCACCGCCCCGGCCACGGCGGCACGCGCGAGGACTATTATCTCCTCATCCGTGACGCCGAAACGGGGGAGGAGATGGCGCGCTTCGCCACGGGCTATGGTCTCGCCAACTGCATCGTCGAGGATGGCGTCTTGTATGCGTTTGCCTCCCGCTTCGAGAACGACAACTGGAACGACGTGACCCTCTTCAAGTCGAGCGATCTGAAGAACTGGGAACAGAACGTCGCCATCGAGCAGGAAAACGAGCACCTCTTCAACAGTTCCGTGTGCAAAGGCCCGGACGGTTTCGTCATGGCCTACGAATCAAACGATCCCGCCTATCCGGCCTTCACGACCAAGTTCGCGCAATCGCCGGATCTGGTGAACTGGACCAAGCTCCCCGACGCCACTTTCGGCACGAACCGCTACACCGCCTGTCCCTGCATCCGCTACGTCAACGGGTATTACTACGTACTCTATCTCGAGAACCGAAAACCCGCCCACGTCTACGAAACGTACATCACGCGCTCCAGCGATCTGAAGACCTGGGAAGTGAGCAGCGCCAATCCGGTGCTCGCGCCAACGGGACTCGACGAGGGGATCAACGCCTCGGATCCCGACATCATCGAAGTCGATGGCAAGACCTATGTGTACTACGCCGTGGGCGATCAACTCACCTGGATGAACTTCAAACGCGCCGAGTTCGCGGGCACGATGGAAGCGTTCTATGAACACTGGTACAAGCAGCCCGGCATTCGCGATTGGGGCGACATGACCGCTCATCGCGAGCGCGAACAGCAGGCCCGCATAGACGCAGAACGCGAGCGTCGTACCGCCTGGTTCACCGATGCCCGGTTCGGCATGTTCGTGCACTGGGGCGCATACGCGGTCCCCGCGCGAAACAACAAAGGCACCTTGGCCTCCTTCGTCATGCGCGATGAAGGCATTCCAATCGCCGAGTACGAGCAGTACGCCGACGCGTTCAACCCCACCAACTTCGACGCCACCCAATGGATGGCCATCGCCAGATCCGCGGGCATGCGCTACCTCATATTCACGTCGAAGCACCATGAAGGCTTCGCCATGTTCGACAGCGCCCTCACGGACTACGACGCCGCCGACCGCGGCCCCGGTCGCGACATCGTGCGGGAATTGATCGATGCGGCCCGCGCGGCTGACATCAAGATTGGCTTCTACTACTCCATGCTCGACTGGCACCATCCGGACTATGCCGCGAATCTTCCCGAATACGTCGATGAGTATCTCTTCGGGCAGGTCCGCGAACTCTGCACCAACTACGGCCCCATCGACTGCATCTGGTTCGATGGCGAATGGGACCATCCGACGGATGCGTGGCGCTCGGAAGAACTCATCTCCATGATTCGCGAACTTCAACCCGACGCCCTCATCAACGACCGCGTCGGCAAAGGCGAGCGCGGCAAATCGCTCCTCGTGGACTTCTACACCCGCGAACAGCCTTCAGAGATTGACCGCGCCATGGACTTCGAGCGCCGCCGCACGATTCCCTGGGAAGCCTGCATGACCATCGGCAACTCGTGGGGATACAAGGAGGGCGACGCGCCACTCAAAGACAGCGCGGAACTCATCCGCTACCTCGTAGACGTCGCAAGCCGCGGCGGCAATCTTCTTCTGAATGTGGGCCCCAAAGCCGACGGCACGATCCCCGACGCTTTCGTATCCCGCCTTCAAGACATGGGCGCCTGGCTGGAAAAGAATGGTGAATCCATCTACGGCACCCAAGGCTCGCCATTCCCTTCGCTGCCCGCAGGCAAATGCACGGCAAAAGAGAACCGGATATACCTGCACTTCGAATCCCTTCCGGATACCCCAGTACAACTCCCAGGATTACAGAATCAGATTCAAAGTACGAAGGTTCTCGCCACAGGCGAATCCGTCCCATTCAACAACGACAACAAGACCGTAACGCTACCCGCCAACCTGCCGAACGCACCCATAACCACAATTGCTATCGACCTCGATGGGGAGCCGAAAGTAGGACGGGAATAATTCCCGTCCAGGGACTTCTCGATCGCCAAGTCTTCAACGACAACCCGCGCTTGGCAAACGCACTCCGTGTCTATCCGCGCGGATGAATACCTTCGCGCAATTCTTGGGCGCTCGTCCATTTCTGTAGTATACTGACTGCGGCAAAAGCCAGGCACTTAGGGGCACCGCGCTATGGCTCAAGGTGGAGTGGAGGAGACCGTATCACGCCCGTGGTGCATTTTGTCGGCCCTTAAGACAGAGTCTGCATTCCTTCGGCCCATGAACTTACCCGGAGTAGTCCTCGTGGAGACCGGCGTCGGGCCACAAAACGCCGATTGCGCCATCCGCAAAATCGCCGTAGAGAGGCAGATTGGCGGTCTTATTCACATTGGTTTCGCCGGCGCCCTCGCGCCCTCCCTGCACTTAGGCGACCTCGTCCTCCTCGAATCGGTGGAAAACGCCCAAAACTCCCAATCGATCTTGACCGATTCCGCCAAACGGGTCGCCAGCGCTATTCCCGACGAAATCCCCTGGCACTCTGGCGTATGCCTCACGTTCGACCACATCATCGCGACTGCTGGCGAAAAACATGCGATAGCGAAAGGCCGGCCCGAAGGCGAAATCACCTGCGTTGATATGGAATCCGCGCCGGTCGCCGCGTTCTGCCAGGAGCAGAGTATGCCCTACATCGGAATCCGCGCCATCACCGATACCTTGGGTGAAGATCTACCGCTCAACCTCAACGAATGCCGCGGCCGCGACGGCAATATCGACACCATGCGCGTTATGTGGGCCGCTGTTCATCATCCCAGTGCCATATCCGGGCTCGTCGAACTCCGCCGCCGCTCCAAAGATTGCGCCCAGGCCTTGGCGACGTGCGTGAAACGTATACTTTCCCAATATCCAACCCCAGGATTGTATTCTGGTACGCTTCCGTGACAACCTAAGCCCAAAACAAGGCCGTGAGGTTTCCCTCCGTGCAACGCCGCTACCTAGTTCCTCTTATCGCGGGCATCGTCATCTTCTGGGCCGTCATGACCGGCCTCTTGCTCAAACGCGAGGCCTTCATTCCACGCCTGACGCCCGACCGCATGGCCGGAGCAGGCTACTCAGACGTTCCCACCGACACCTGGATGGCCATCAAACTCTCCGACGGGAAGCAAGTAGGCTACGTCAACGTGCGTACCGAACCGGAGTCCCGCGATGGCGCGCCTGGTACTTCCCTCAGTGTCTTGGGCCGGGTCCGTCTTTCGCTCTTCGGCGATAGCTCGGAAATGATCGCCATGGGCGAGACCTGGGTTTCACGGGCCGAGGGCGTACGGGATTTCACCTTCAATATTCGATCCAGTGGTCATGAGGTGGATGTGCGCGGCGCTGTCGATGGCGGCGTCTTGCGCGCGGAAGTCGCCACGGCGGGAGAGAGTTACCCCATTGAACTTCCCATTGATAAGAACCTGCGACTCACCTCGGGCATCGGGTTCAACACCGTCAGTTTCCCGGCGTTAGAACCCGGCGACACTTTCCAGATGGATACGTTCGACCCTATCACGCTCTCCACTTCGCAGGCGAAGATATCCTGCACCGGCGTGGATACCGTCGAGATCATGGGCGAACAGGTCACCGCGCGAGTCGTTACCATCGACTCATCCGGGATCGCAACCCGCGCCTGGATTTCGGAGAATGGGGAAGTGCTGCGGGCCGAGACACCGGTCGGTTTTCTCATCGAGCGGGTGCGGCAGGAAGATGCCCTGGGCAATCTCGATACCGCAGGGAGTGGCGATTCGCTGGGCCAGCTCGCTGCGGTGCGCGCGACCGGTGCGAAGCCGTTCCGAGGCGCCAAACGGATGACCGTCGCCATAAAGAGCGATAAAGGAACCTCCACGATTCCTCAAGACGACACGCAGTCGATCCTCTCTGAGAACCAACTCGCGATTCAAAGCCAGGACCCGCCCTCCGTTCGCGAGTCGGCCGCGATCGCATCCGACGAACACAAGATGTATCTCGCGGGAGATCCCTTCATTCAGGTCGACTCCCCCAGGATTCGTGAACAAGCGCAACGCATTGTCGGCGGAGTGGAGGACGATTGGAACAAAGCCCTGCGCCTCCACGAATGGGTCTACGACTCCATTGAGAAAGCCCCGGTGTTGAGTGTCCCAAGCGCGCTCGATGTCCTCGAGAAGAAGAAGGGCGACTGCAACGAACACACCGTACTCTACACGGCACTTGCACGCGCTTCCGGAATCCCCACCCGTATTGCCATCGGCGTCGTCTGGAGTGAAGAGTACGAGGCCTTCTACTATCACGCATGGCCGGAAGTGTTCATCGGCCGTTGGATATGGATGGACCCCACCCTCGGACAGCCTATTGCAGACGCCACTCACATCAAACTGCTCACCGGAGGCATCGAAAACTGGTGGCAGTTGGTGCCTTACTTGGGTACCCTAGAGATTCACATCGCCGCCATAGAGTAATCTATCGATTACTCTTAGTCCGGCAGGCCTCCCTGAAACGAGGAAGAATGTGATTGATCCTCTTGAAGTGTATCGTTTTGTGGCAGTATTACAGTCCAAAAAGTGGAGATTGAGACACTTTGCGTCGATAGTCTGGTGCCGAGCAATATCAGCGGAAGAGTTTAAGGTATTGCTGACATTGCAGTTGTGAGTGTGGACTCGTCCCTTGGAGAAAGTGGCATCCAGTTTGCATATTATCCGGTACCAGTAGCGAGACGTTCGCCAAAGGAATCCGGTCGAAGGGACGTGCCATGGGACGCAAAGTTAAGAGAGAGCATGGCTTGAATACAAGCCTCGGAGACGCCACGAGAAATCTCGAAAACGCGTCCACGAGAACGAGTCCAGAATCTGGACCGGATCGCAATCGGCTTGTACGCCAGGCATCGAGAGAAGACCGATTATATCTCCATCCCTACAAAGAGTTGCCGCAATGGGCCGCAAGTATGGAGGTGGGCCAAGAGCTTCTTCTGCCGATCGTCATATTAATCTTGCTGGTTCTGGTGCTCGTTGCAAGCGCCGGCGAAACCATCGTCGGGCGCGATCTCTCCAGAACTTTGGCGTCCTTCTCAATCCAGGCGGAAATGCGCTTGACCACGGAACGCCAACCCAACGCACTTGATGGTCGTGTCTTTTCGGATTCCTCGGCCTCGTGCGATTCCGTTGGGGAGCTGTTCACCGGTGAAAGCCGTAAACTGACCGGGCCTGAAATGCAGGCGATTTACACTGCAATCGACGCTGTTCGTGAACTCGGCGAGTATCGCGAGCTGGGTGACCTCCTTATGGCGAACTCTCATCGTATCCGGGTAGCAGAAATGGCGGAGCACGTCCGCGGAAGTACACCATTCTTTACTCAAGGTGGTTTCATTTTGAACACGCGTCTGGTTCTGCGAGTTGTTGAATCACCTACCTCTCCGACGGCCGTGGCCGAATTGGCGAGTACACTTGCCCATGAGTGCATTCACACGCAACAACTGGGTGCTGGCAAGAACCCGTTCCTCCAGTCGTTTCACCAGTTTACCTATGGAACGGTCTACGCAATTAGCCTGCCTATGGAATGGAGCGGTCTCGGGCCGCGTGATCAGAACGGCCAAGGCCATGGCTTCTTCGAAATTCGTCCGTGGAGAGTTGCCATTGACGTCGAGAACGCCGTCTTTAACGCTATGCAGCGCGCGTTGATCGACGGAACGAAATGGAACTGACACAAGAGATAGCCCACGAAAGGCGCCCTGATGCTCTCGGTCCAGCGTCCGATGTTGATTGGTAACCGAGACGAGCGGGACCTCGCAACTGATTGCTTCCCGATTATCGCCTCAGACTCAACCGTAATAAATCGTTACAGAACGCCTGCCCAGGATTTGGACGACAATGGACATGTACGACCGAGTGGATCGACATCACACACCAGAGCTGTTCCCATAAGCCGCTAAAAATAAATATCTTACCAATTTCAACACGTGATACCCTTCAGTTGGCACCGTGATTGCTCTTTCCAACTAAGACGACCATAACACCGCGGACCTGACGGGGGAATTCGCTCCCGATAAAATGGTCTAATGCATTTGAACTAAATGAGTTGAACGTCCCCTGATAGCACTCGGAAAATCTGACCGCTGCACCGGTGCAGTACCGCGTCCAGAAATGGGACAGAATCCCGAGTCGGAGGGGGATAAAGTCTGGAGCAACACGTGATGACCACTGAACCAAGCATGGCCACGGTCCGGTACCGACGGAAGTACGACCTGTCAGGCCTGTGGTGGTTGCCAGTTGGAATCGCCATTCTGGCCATCGCCCTAATGCTCTACCCGGGCATTGTCCGCACCTGAATTTGGTAGCAAATCCAGAAAACTGAGGGAGAATTACCCATCGCAGACGAATTCTTACTGCCCTCACATATCTTCTTGGCGTCCGTGTCGGGTCGATTTCCGATGAGTGCGTCCGGGGTCAACAGCCCGGCGTGTGCTTTGGAAACTCCGTCGTATCCCACACCACTTGCCCAGATCTACACGATCGTTGTGATTTCCCAGATCACCGTTCCGGCACGGACGCCTTCTCCAACCACTCCGCCTAACTCCCCGCGTATCAAGACTCTGCGGAAGCACAGGATGCTATCGGCCGGCGCGAACCCGTTTTATTTCGTGACACGGTAAATCACCGTGGTGTTCGCCGGCAGATCGTCGCGCCAAACCTGTGCGTCGGTCACGATAGGTATGGGACTGTACGGAATGAGGCGTTCAACCGATTTAACTGGTTCAGGCCAACGGAACCGCTCCGTAATCGCTTCGCTCGTATGCGCCACAAGGTACGACCCCACAACGCCGGTCATCCCCGGCGATTCGCGGTAGAAGTGAACCCCGGAGTTCCGGCAAATCCAGCGTAACAGCCCCACCGGAAGCCGGGGCACGGCTGTATACACACTGGCTCCGCCTCCCATGGGTCTGGCTGCGGCTGCGGCTTCTTCCGCGCCTTCATATCTCGCCAGAATCTGCATGTTCCCCGACTCCTGGATGCGCAGGCGCGGCTGCCAGTCGTGCTCAAACTGAACGCGTTCGTCAGTCACCGTGCTAAAGATGGCGAAGGGTCCACTTCGATCCATAGTTGCCGATTCAATCCCCGTGAGCGCTTTGACGCGCGACAGGTCCAAATCCCGCGATTCGGCCACTCCGGGCGCGAAAGTCCAGATAATGGTCCCGCCCCGACGGACGATGGGACGGAGGGCGCGGTTCGCGCTGTCATCAATCGTGTACGGGGTTGCGAGTATGACGACCTTCACCGATTCGGGAAGCTTGGCCAAATCGCTCTGCAAATAGTATCCCACCGTCGTACCCAGCCGGGCGAGTTCGTGGCGCCAATTGCCGATCGACTGAAGTAAGTAGGGGCGCGTGTTCGAAGCGAGCGCGTGTACGCTTTCCTCGTCCACGACAAACGCGACCTCGGGTTCGTACGCTGGTTTGTCACGCGCCGTCGCAGCCATCCGCCGGAGCAAAGGCGCAGTTTTCCAGAATTCGTCATCGTGCCAACGGCCGTCGGACAGCAGATCGAAGTACCAGAACCCGGCTTTGTGCGTCAGAAAGTTCCCGTAATTCCGCCGGTTTAATGACAAGGTCTCATCCAGGGTCCGCGTTCGAACGTGGACACCCGGCGCGGTGATCCCAGGCGGCGGGTCCGAGGCAAGATGCGTATAGGAGTCCTCCTCCAATACCGCCAACTTACCGTGCAACGCGATGGAGTCGAGGGGGAGATGGAAGTGCCCCGGCTGCCCGAGGCCGCACTCGAAGTACGCGTACGGCGCGTGAATCATGTCCACGTCAGGACACGCCAACAGGCGCCCCAGGGATAGGTGACCCGATTGCGCCAGCACCTGCGGACCATTGTGATTCAGTTCGAAGGTGTACCCGTAGAACGCGCCTACCAGCGACCGCCCGTTCGTTGCATCCTTCACGACCCGTGCAAAATGGGCTATTGTATCTGCCACCAAGTCGCTTTGAAATCGCTGCGCATCGGCCGCCGCCCGATGGTCTACGGGATGGCGGAAGGGTCCCAGGTCCGTGGCTTCCATGACCGCCGGTTTCGGGATTTCCGCGGACTCAAACGTAATTCCCGGGTTACCCCAGGCTTCCTGCAACCGCTTCTCGGTCCGGTAGTGCGCGGCAAGCCAGGCACGGAACGCCGTCTGGTTCGCGTCCGAATAGTCCAGAGACTCGTTGGCGTGGTAGTAGAACCATTCTCCGGTCTGCATATTCGCTGGTGTACGCCAACAAACCGGCCCGCGTGGGGACCCTCCATGATCTCCCTGATGCGATCCTTCAGAAGGCGATCCACCTCGTCGCGCCACACGGTGCTTGCAGGCGACGACCAAGGCACGCGCGTACCGTCGTACAAAACGATGGCCGCCTCCGGGTGCTTTTCCAGCCACTGCGGGGTCCCGCCGACCCAGATTCGGACGTAGTAGTAGGCGTTGGGATTTGCGGAGCAGAACATGTCGATGGTGTCCAGGATTCCCTGTCCCATACCAGTCCAATCAAGCGGGATGTTGAAGGAGATCAAGTCGATTCCGGCACTGCCAGCTTGCTTGATTTCCGAAACCAGAACATCGTCCCGGCCGAACTGATTGTTCACTGCGAAGAAGATGGGGGAGAACACGGTGTCGTCGATGACGATTGCGGGCCCGCCCTCCACGCCCGATAGCACTTTGCATTGGGGAATGTCAGCAATCGCGGTTAGCCCAAAC
>JAHDWY010000100.1 GCA_023384315.1 Candidatus Hydrogenedentota bacterium
AGCGCATTCGACACACAGCCATTTACGGTGCAAGTGACGGGCACGGCCAACGGCGACGACGCGGTGCTGACGCTGAGCGCCGGGAATCAATTCGACAACAATCCCAATCTGTGGCTGCGTTTGGCGGGTAGCCGCTTGGTGGCGATGTACGCGGAGCGGAATCCCAACCTCACGCTGGACCGCTCCGGGCATCTCGTGTTTCACCGGGTAGGCACCACGGACATCGACCAAACCTGGGCGGCCGCCTTCAGCGATGACTTCGGCGCGGGCGGTGCCTTCGCCGCGCGAGACCGCACCGCCAGCATGACCCTTGCCGCCGCGGGAGATGGCGCGCTGAGCGGGCTCGGCGCGTATGTGGAGCAGCGGCCCGGGGACGTGGTGCAGGTATTGGATTTCGACGTGATTCAGGGATACCTCAGCGGCACGCAGACAGAACTGCGATTCGGCAACTTCAATCCGGCATCCGGCGAAGCGGACTGGTTCGGCTACCATAGCGGCAGCGTCATCGTGGCGGCGTACGGACAGTTCAACAACTCCAACCAACTGGTCCGATTCGGCCACGCCACCTGGTACGACGCCGGGGATCCGGACCCGTCGGATTTCGAGCGGCAATGGGTCACTTCGTTCAGCGACGCGCGCGGCGCGAGCAACTTCGTCGCGGACTATTTGATGGTGATGTCCGGGGTGTCGGTAAGCGGCAACGCCGTGACCGGCACGGTCCGCGTGCTGGACGAATCCGAGCCGTCCCCGGCATTTGCAAGCTATACCATCGAGAACGGGACTATCGTCGGCAACGAGCTGGTCATGGACGCCGTTCGTTCGGGCCGGCGGTTCTCGTGGAACCTGCGCCTGGCAGGCCCGGTCCTCGTGGGTTCTTACCAGCAGTTCAACAGCAACGATCAGTTTGTCAGCAGCGGGGTCGCGGAATGGCGGTTCGGCCCGACGAGCAGCCTGGGCGGCACCTACGCGGCGTCCTACTTCGACGGTTCCACGACCAGCGGTTCGGAGAACCGCGCGAGCCAGCTTGCGATCATCACGATTGGCAACGTGGCCAACGACGGCACCTTTACGGGCACCGGGTCGGTACGCCTCGCCGGCGAACAGAACCGGCGGCAGTTCGCCATCACCGGTATCGCCGGCAGCGACAACCGCATCGAGATCGCCTGGAGCGGCGCGGACCTTTTCGGCGATACCGTGTGGAATCTCCGCAAGGCAGGGACGTACCTGTTCGGGACGTATACGAATTTCGCATCGAACAATCAGACCGTTGAGTTTCAAGGCAGCGCCACGTTCCTGCGCGGCAGCTCGTAAGGATTCTGTCTATCGGACCGATCCGACTGATCAATCTGATCGGTCTGACTGCTCCGGCGATGGTGCCGCGAAGCCTGTATCCTGGAGATAAATCCAGCCACTGCTCCAAAAAGGAAGTGCCCGATTGTTCGATGATTTCATTCTCCCTGGCACACCGCCGGTTTTGTTTTGGACGTTCGTCGCTATAGCGATCCTGATTCAAGGCATCAGCAAATCGGGGTTCGCGGGTGGCGCGGGGGTGTTGTCGCTGCCACTCATGATGCTGGTGATGCCGGTGCAGAAAGTGGCGGCCATGCTGCTGCCGCTCCTGATCCTCTGCGACATGAACGCCATCTACCACCACCGGAAGAACAAGGACTGGCGCGTCATACGATCCATCTACATCCCCTGCATTGCCGGGATTCTGCTGGGCGCCGCCGTGTGGTGGCACATCGGGCAGGGCGACGTGCAGTCCTATGCGCCAAACCTCAAGAAGTTTGTCGGGGCCATCGCAATCGTGTTTGTCCTGTACATCGTCCTTCGCGAAGCCGCCATGGAGTGGGTCAGCCGGTACCGGCCCGGTCCCAAGGCCGCCATCGCCGCTGGAATCTCCGCCGGGTTTTGCTCCACGATTGCCCATGCGGCGGGGCCTATCGTTGGGCTTTACATTTTCGCCCATGGACTGGGAAAATCGCTTTTCGTGGGAACGGTGGCTTGGACGTTCACACTGATCAACTTGACGAAGCTGCCCTTCTATTTTGCGGTGGGTCTGATCCAAACCGATGTGCTCGCGTTGGATCTGGTACTAGTGCCGCTGATTCCCATCGGATCTTATTTGGGGAAATGGATGCACCATCGAGTCTCAGAGACGCTCTTCAACCGGACGATTGCCGTGTTGACGGTGCTGGCGGCGCTCCAATTGCTGTTCAATCTCGACGTGATTGGGGTGGTTCTCCAAACGATAACCCCGTAGCGGTCAGTGGCGAATGTGGACAATACAGGTCAATTCTATAATGCGCATTAATCTCGAATTAATATATTTTCATAGCTATCGCGACTAGCCAGCCACCGGATTTACGGGGTATAATCTCTTCGTTAGCGAGACCGGGGATCGCTATCTCTGTTGGATTGGGTAAACACATCTGGGGGACGAAGGAGGCAAATCCATGCTCGGGCTCCAATCACGGTTCAAAATTCTATCGCTGACGCTAATCTGTTTTGTAGCGCTTATCGTCGCGGTCGGTACGGGGTGCCCCAGGACCGTTCCGACGGGTAAGGCCAAGGTGACGACCGCTTTCACGGCGGACTCAGGATCGTTCAAGAACGCCCTGCTGAAGTCGTTGAGTACGGAAAAAGCAGTGGTTGCCATCGACGATGTTTACAGCTTAACGGTGACCATCGATGAAATCGCTCTGGACCTCGAAGATGATGACGGAGAGGAAGAGGGGGATGACGACAAGGCCAACAAGGCGAAAGTCGTCGTATTCACCGGTCCGCTCGATGTGAACCTTCTGGACTTGACGGCGGTCTCGGAGGCGCTGTCGACGGCAGAGGTTCCCGCCGGGACCTACACGAAGATTCGGCTGGCGATCAGCAATCCGCGCTTGGCGTTGAATTCAGATCCCAACACCGAAATCACGAACATTAAACTCACGGCGAACGGGCATCTGTTCATCAATCAAACGTTTACATTGCAGGACGGCGAGCAGACCCTTCTCCTGCTCGACTTTGGCGGAATCCATCTTGTGTTGAACGGAAACGGCCGATATGTGCTGACGCCGCAGTTACAGGCCGATCTGACGCAAATGTCCGCCGATGTAATGGCCAGTGGCGAAATCGCCAATCTGGACATGGACGCGGACGTCTTCACATTGCTGTTGATGGACGGCGAACTGGAAGTCGATTACAGCGGAGCCGCGATCTTCCTGGAAACGGATACCGACACGGCGACGGGCACCGAAGCCGATCTTGCGGACGGCCTCATGGTCGAAGTGACGGGGCTGTTGCAGGTGGACGGTTCCGTCGTGGCGAGTTCGGTCCGGATACTGCCGGCCGCTCCGTAATACGATCCACAATCCCGACTCCTTTTGCGGGGAGTAGCCATTGCGGCTGCTCCCCGATTTTCATTTTCCGCGACCAGGAGGCGACACGTTCACTTGTATTGCTACGTTGACGGCGGATCAGAGAGTTGCCATCATATTCGGCGTACGCCAATCAGTAACAGGGACCAGTCATGACCGCAATACTCATCCTGTCGGCAGCATTCTTCGCAGCGCCGTCCGAGATCGTCTGTTTCGATATGCAGCAGTGTCTGGCGGAACTGCCGGACGATTCGGTGCTACGGTACGACGCAGTGAAACTGGTCGCGTCGCTGCAAGGAATCGTCAACCGCGACGAACCGCGACTCGTCATCCGCTTTTTGAACGGGCCAGGTCCCGAGGGCGCGATCAGTATCGACGACTATTGGCTCGCGCACATGCAGAAGGATTGGTTGAACGACGTTCCTGTTCGGCGCATGGCGTCGCTCGACGACCTTCTCGCCCACTTCACAGCCGAGGTGCGCGGGGTCGTCGTGTGGGATCCCGAGGTTGTCGCGACGGCCAATGCGGCGGCGACGATTTGCGGCGTGGAAGGTTGGTTGCCGGTCCGCGCGGACTCGGCCTTGTACGCGCGCATTGTGGATGGCGGCCCGCATTTGCCGGTGAAGCTGTCGCTCGTCGACAAGTTCGATGGGGCGCGAAGCGGGAGCCCCAAGTGCGACGCCTATCTTTGGGCCAAGGAGGAGTATCTGGACAAGGGCCGCTGCAATCCCGAGTTGATGGCCTACTACATCGACGCCTATTCGCAGCAACCGGACAAGCCGGGATTTCATTACCACGATCTGCACAACGCAACGCTCGCGAACCACGACTACTACATCGCAAACCGTGCGTTCTTTTTCGATCTGGGCCCCTGGGCCGACGAAGTCCCGGTCGACGACCCCGGTCAACCGATGGGAACCGACCACGACACGCTGATTGCACTGCTTCGTTCTCAGTACGAGCAGAATCAGGGAAAGGCTTTCACGACGGTCGGCGGTTTCGTGCCGTGGAACCTGAAGTACACGAACCACGGCCCCGCCGGGGGCACGCATGAACCGGTGCCTACCGAATGGGAGTACGCGGCCATTCTCTCGGCGCACAACGCAATCATGGACGCGGACGCGTTGGGTCTGTCGTGCATGACGAATGCATCGACCTACATGCACTATCCGTTGAAGCCGCGCTACGAGCAGAACCCCCGCCCGGAGCCGCAGCCGCTGAAAGACAAAACCTACGTGCTCGTGTACATGGGCGACTACGACTCCGCGGCATGGCTGTCGACGCATATTCCGTCCGTGTGGGACGATCCCGTGCGCGGGGAGTTCCCCATCGCGTGGGCCTTCAATCCGAATCTCGCCGCGCGCGCGCCCTACGTCTTCGACTATATCTACGCGACGAAATCGGGAAACGACTGGTTCATCGCGGGCGATTCGGGCGCGGGATACCTCAACCCCAATCTCCTCACCGGCGACCGGCTCGGAAGCGGGTTGCCGGACGCGCTCGATCTGTGGGTGAAGCACAACCGCGCGTGGTACCAGCGGTTCGAATACTCCATTACCGGATTCGTCATTAACGGCTTCCACGGCGACATGCCGCTACGCGTCCAAGAAGCCTACGCGCACTTCTCACCCGACGGGGTAGGTATGCAATTGGGGTTCGAGAAGCCCCTCGTGAACGGGACGCCCTTCGTCCGCCACGTGAGCGACATTTACCCCAAACGCGACAACCTCGCGGCGACGGCGGCCGAGATGGCGCGGTTCGCGAAACCGGAGAAACCGCAGTTCCTCATCTACCGCATGATCCTGCAACGTCCGGAAACGCTGAAGGGCGTATACGATCACCTTCGCCGCGACTTCCCGGCCGAAAACTGGGAGATCTGCGACCCGTACACGTTCTTCGACCTGTACGAGCGCTTCCTCCAAAACTGAGTGACCGTACGGTCGCGGGGACTTCCGTTTTGTGCTAAGCTTTCGTGCTCGCTGGTTCCGGGATTTCTTCAACTGTCAGGAGTGTGCCATGCCGTTATTCCCCCGTTCTTTCGTGCTTGCCGTCCTTGCTTTCCTGTTCGTCGGGATTCTCCACGCACAGGAGAAGTACACGCTTCGGTTAAACCTCGAACCGGGCCAGGAATTCCAACAGCGAATGGCGATGACTCAGACCATCGATCAGGTGATGAACGGCATTACGATTACGATGAACCAGGACATGACCCTCGACTACGCGTACAAGGTTACGGATCGGGACGCTGAAGACGTGGCCACCGTCGAATGCACGTACCAACGTATCGCATCCAAGGTGAGCACGCAGGGGATGGCGGTGTCGTACGATTCCGCGAATTCAGACGCGCCAGTTTCCGCGGAATTCCGGCCCATGGCCGCCATGGTGGGCAAATCGTTCACCATGCGGATCAATCCACTGGGAACGGTCGAATCCATCGAAGGCTTATCGGAAATCCTGGACGCAGTCGTGGCGGAAATGTCGATGGAAGGCCCCGCGCGCGAGCAGGTCATCGCGAATATGAAGGAACAATTCGGCGAAGAGGCCATGAAGGACTTGATCGAACAGGCAATGGCCATTTACCCGTCCGAACCGGTCGCGGTTGGTGACACGTGGAAGAAGACGCTGGACATTCGCCAAGTGGTTCCAATGCAGTTGGACAACACATGGGTCTTGAAGGAAGTCAACGACGACACGGCAACGCTCGAAGTCACCTCACTCATTGGCCCCCCGGGAGACGACACGAAGGTCGACATGATGGGAATGGAACTTGATGTGCGGCTCGAAGGCGCGCAAAGCGGCACCTCTACCATCGATCGAAAGACCGGGTGGGTCGTTTCGAGTACCGTGAATCAGAATGTCGACGGCGAGATGGTCTTCCCGGCTGAAGCGGGGGCGCCGGCAGGCATGACGATTCCTATTGGGATTCGCAGCACGGTCGAATTGGGACCGGTGGAATAATCTTCGGGTCTCTGCGCCACCGACGAAATCAGTCGTCTGCCACCCCCGCCCCGTTGGAAAGGAAGACGTACCATGACTCCTCTCCTGATTGTTGCTGCGTGTTGCCTGGTGCAAGCGCCCGATCCCGCCTGGATTGACCTGGCGGCGGATTGGCGATTCAAACCAGACCCGGAGCATGTGGGGCTGCGCGACGGGTGGCTCAGCGTTTCCTATGACGACAGCGAATGGGCCGTACTTGACGCGGGACCCCGATGGGCAGACCACGGATTTCCGGAGCTGGACGGCTTCGCCTGGTACCGGCGCTGGGTGGATGTGCCGGCATCTTGGGGCGGGCAAAAAGTCTGGCTGGCGCTGGGCGCGGCGAACGATGCGTGCACGATCTATTGCAACGGCGTGCGCATCAATTCTTACGGCGACGACTCCGACCGTTCGGTAGCGAACACCCCCATCATTGCAGAACTGAGCGCGCACCTGAAGCCCGGCGAGACGAACCTCATCGCCATCGAGTGCCTGGATTGGGGCGGCAGCGGCGGCCTCTGGCATTTGCCGTGCGCCATCACGACGGACCCGAACCGGTTGCCCGCGGATTCCGCGATCGCGTGCGTCAGCCAGTACGACGCGAAGCGCATTATCACTACGGTGGACCTGTCGGGACTTGGCAACGACCGTCCCGATACCACGCTGCGTCTTGGCGTGTTCAAAGGCGATAAGAATAGCCCCGCGGCCGAGACGTCGGTCGCGCTTCCGGCCGATGCGTTCGCAGGGACTGCCGTGTTCGACCTGACGAGCCCCGACGCGGGCGATGTGTTTCACGTGCGGCTCCTGGCGGCTGAACCCAGCGACTCGGCTTTGGCAGGGCTGCCCATCGACCGCGCCGTGCCCTGGCCGGAAGCGCCCGGGTGGCAAGGCGACTATGCCGATCTTCCTGTGCGGAACAATTTTGTGACGGAGCTGCTGCGCGTGGAACTCGACGAAGCCGGTGGCGCGGATTACCCGATCTTGAATCCACGCAACGGGTGGATCTTCATCTCGGCGCAAACCGAACTCGAACAAGGGCCGCAAGTGGTCATCGACGGCGAGAACAATCCGGTGCAGTGGCGGCGCAACCCTGAGACCGGCGCCTTCGAGGCGATGCGGTACCAGTCGGAAGGCAAGCACAATATTGCCGTGGCGGCGAATGCGAAAGGCACGTTCGAGGTGCTCACGGTGCCTGAGTTGATGTACTGCTACTACCCCGCGTCGCCGCATATCGCGCCGTACGGGCCATACGATTGGGCCTACGTGTCGCGTCATGTGTTGCCGCACGTGAACACCATCGTGACTGGCGGACCGGAACGGGAAGCTTTCGACCAATGGCGGAGCGAGGGCCGGGCCTGGATTAGCAACGCGTCGTTGCCGGGTCTGGCGAGCGCGCAAGCGCCGACGGTGGATCAGGTGTACGAAGCGTGGCGCGCTAATCCGGGAGTCACTCAGGAAGGGTACTCGGGGATGATCGTGGACGAGTTTCTCTTCGCGGGCGACGACTATTACGCGGCGTGGACAGGAGCGCTGGAGCGTCTCGCGCACGACTCCGCGTTCGAACACCGCAAGTTCTACGCGTGGTGCGGCGACTTGTACGAGTATCCGTCGAGCGCCACGTTCCAGCAGCGGATTGCGGAATTGGGGCACCGGTTCGCCTGGGAGAAGTATCTGCCCGAAGCGCGCACGCCGGAAGCGGCGGCATCCGAGATCGCGCGTAACCTTCAGCAAGACCTGTCGGCGTGGCAAGCTTCCATGCCGGACGTGGCGCAGCGGACGATCGTGACGTTGGGATACCTCTGTGCGCCGCCGGAGAGTCTGAATCGTGACCCCGCAGTCGATTACCACGTGTTCATGGACATGCAGTTTCACCATCTCGCCACGGAGCCGGCCTGGTGGGGCCTCTACGGCATCATGGAATACTCGGCAAGTTATGCGGACGAGGAATCGCTGCGCTGGGCGCACCAGTTGTTCCGGCACTATTGCATCGAGGGGAACCGGGAACGGTTGACCAGCGATTCGTATGTGCTGCCGCACATCGAGAATCCAGACTTCCTGTACGGGTTGCAGGGATGGGACGTCGTCGCGGCGGCAGATGGTTCGATTGACACCGGCGTCATGGAGGGCTTCAGTTGGCTTCAGGGCCGGTATCCGCGCACCGGCATCGGCGATCAGTACGCGCGCATGACTCGATCGGGGGAACGGCCGAACCGGATCAGCCAGACGATCCGGGCGCTCGAACCGGGACGGCTCTATTCGGTGAAAGCGATTGCCGCGGATTTGAATGACTTGGGCAGGAAACAAAGTGTGACGCTGCGAATCCAGGTTGCGGAAGCGGAGCCGGTGCCGGAGTTCTGTTTCGCGCAGGCGTATCCCAGCAACTACGCCCATGAATTCGGTCCTTACGACCGGGAGCACCCGGCGTGGTTCACGTTCCAGCGGTATGTATTTCGCGCCACCAGTGAAACGGCAACGCTGCACATTCTCGACTGGGTGGCGGACGATACGCCGGGCGGCGATGCGGGACAGGAAATCGGGTTCAACTTTATCGAGGTACAACCATTCCGCGAGCCGTAATATAGATCACAGGTGAGGGCACCTGTGTCTTTATTGGTTGCGGTCGACGCCTACGGCGCCGTGCAGGAGGCCGTGCCGATCAATCTCACCAATTCCTCGATCGCCATGGCCCGGTCCAGGTCGGAATCGTAGATCGCGGAGACCTTCTTGCGCGCGGCGCCCACGTCTCCGCTGCCCTTCCCACGGGAGATGAGTTCCCGGCACAGATCCGGCATGGGACCCCAGTTGCCGCATTCCACGAACTGGTCGCTGAGGAAGACAAACTTCGGGATGGCTTCACCGCCGTTGGTCAGGAAGCGGACGAACACGTCGGGATGCTGCTCGCGGGTGATGAAGCGTAGCTTCACGTTTGGGCCGGCCTCGGCGAGCCGCTGCAGTACGGGCACGTGACGCACCACGTCGCCGCACCAGTCCTCCGCAATGGCGATGACATGCACCGGCCTCGGTACCGCTGCGAGAAAGGCTTCCACGTGCGGTTCGAGGGCAAGTTGCTTTCGCGCTTCCTCCATCTTGCGCGCGTGACTTCGTTCTTCGGCTCCGGCCAGCCATGCGGCATAGTCTTTGCCCGAATGGAATACGGATTTCCAGTTGATTGTCGGAAGAACCGGCGGACGCGGCATTGCCATCTTCTCCTGATTGATACGATTCGGGTATACCCATGAAACGGCAGGAAAGGCCGGAATATTTCACCGGGAAGGCAAGGCGCGGTTGCCCGCGCGGAACGCGCGTCAGAAGATCTTCTCGATGTATACCGAGTCGCTTCCTTCGAACCGGGCGTTGGCGGCCGCCTCGGTTCCAAGTCGAACTACGCCGTCTTCGCCAATTCCCGTGATACGGAGATGCACCGAACGCAACCCGCCGAACCACCAGCGGCGGTCGCAGACGTAGATCAGATCCCCCACTTCCGCGTGCATCACATCCAGCGCGGATTGCGGCAGCACGGCCGCTTCCTCATCGGTCATCGCGTCGTCAATGATGACCCGAAGGTGCGGGCGGCGCCCGGCCTTGAGATTAAGTTCGCCACCTTTGTACGAGCGCATAGCGTCGAGCTGGGTGCCCGTAGTGAGTCCGACGATGGTCTCCGCCGCGCGCGCCTTCGTGAACCACGTCACGACGATGCCGATTCCCGTGCAGATGACGATTCCGTACAGGGCGCGCATGAAATTGTAGCTGTTTGGTCCCATACCGAAGGCGAAGGGTTGAATGAGCAGCGCGTCAAGCTTTGGCACGAAACTCAAGAAGACCGTGACCAGTCCCGCCACCATGGTCGCCA
>JAHDWY010000101.1:0-6464 GCA_023384315.1 Candidatus Hydrogenedentota bacterium
CAAGCATGGTGAAAAGGGGGCTGAAATCGCCGTTCTCCTCTAACGATCCGGCAAGGGTGTCGCTGAAATCACCGCTATCGACCGGAAGTTCCCAACCTGCACCGCAGGGGGCCGCACAGATCGCACGCTCAGGGTAAGTCGTAAGAAACTTCAGCGCGATGAATCCGCCCATGGAATAGCCGACGATGTGGGCTTTCTCGATTTTGAGATGATCCATGAGCCGAATCACGTCGTCGACCATTTTCATGCCGTAGGCATCCACATCGTGAGGTTTGTCGCTAAGACCATGGCCGCGATTGTCCAGCGCGATCACGCGATAGTCCTCCGCCAACCCCTGCGTGATTCCCGGCACGCGCCAATTCAGATCCGCGTTAGCGGCGAAGCCGTGAATGAGTATCACGGGCTCGCCAGCGCCCTCGTCGGTGAAGTGGATGCGGACGCCGTTTGAATCGAAATACTGGCCCACCACCCGGCGCTCTACACGAGTGGCCAGCCACACGAGGAGCCCAGCGACGACGAGGACCAGCAGCACGGTAACTACGGCGATCTTGCGTTTCATGAATGGGCGTTCCTCAGCCGAGGGTCAGGTATAAACTAGCCGCCACCGAGTCCTGCTATATGAACCCGGTGGCGGGAATGAGAAATTACATACGGGCCGCTTCGCGCCCAAGCTTCGCTGCCGTCTGCACCGGCGCTTCCTCTCCGTTGGAGGCAAGGGCCGTATAGATCTTGACTGCCCCATCTTTGTCGCCAGACGCGACCAGGTCTTCGGCGACCAGCAGTTGCGCATCCGATACGGCGCGTTCCAGGGACGGATCGACGTTGCCCTTGAGCTTGTCGAGCGCTTTCGCGGCGTCCAAACCGCCAATCTTGCCCAAGGCCGCGATGGCGCATTCCGCGGCAACAGCATCGTCGCCCGTGGCGCGCGCGGTCAGCGGATCGACCGCGGCGACCGTGCGCCGGTCGGCCAGAGAATTGATAATCCCAGGAACCGCAGATGCCGCCGCCTTGTCCAACGCATCGAGCAAGACCGTATCGGCTTTCGCGCCCGGCATACGCTGGATCGCGTAGCGCGCCATGTCTGCCGTCTCCGCATCGAGCAGAAGCGGTGCGAGGGCGGGCAGGTTCTCTTCCGATCCGATGACGGCAAGCTGGCGGCATACAAACTGCTTTCCGTCCTTGGTGGCGTTGCCTTCCAGAATTCCCGCCAGCGCGAATGCGACGCCCCGGCGATTCAGTTCGGAATCCAAATTCATGCGAACCCATTCTTCCGCCACCAGCAGGGGCACGCGGGTCTGTCCGTATTCGTATGATGCGATCGTTCGCAGCAACTCTTCGGCGGTCATCGCCGCCGGTGCGGCAAAAGACGCCACGCCCGCCAGCGCCGCCGTTCCAATTCCATTCGGTGTCATTAGCTATCTCCTTGCGCGGAGCGAACCGCGCCGGTTCTCACGCTCTAGATGTGCCAGTTGCCGCGCATCGCGCGTTTCAGTTTCCGCACCGCCGTGGGATCGTTGGGGAAGGTCTCCGCCGCGGGATCCCAGTTCACCTCACGGCCCAGTTGCATCGCGATGTTTCCGAGATGGGCGATGGTGATCGCGCGGTGGGCCGCGTGAATCGGCGCTACGCACTGTTCCCGGCTGCGCACACAGTCGAAGAAGTTCTGCGCGTGGTTCTCGCTCTTGTACAGCCGCGTCTCGTTTTCGCCCACGGCTTCGTTAAGGATGGAGGCAGGATTGGCCTCGATGGTGTCGCCGCGATCGACGAAGATCTCACCATCGGTACCGATGAAGCGAGTGCCCATAGGGAAGGTTGCCGAATCCGCGACGAGCATGGTAAACCCGTCTGGAGCCACGGGGCTCGCCCCGGGTGCGAACTTGCATTCGAGATTGTAATTGATGGCCGCGTCGTACAATCCGTCGCGCGGAAACACGCCGACGGCCTTGACCGAGACGGGGCCGGTGTTCTCGGTTCCCATGCCCCAGTTCGCGATGTCGCAATGGTGCGCGGCCCAGTCGGTCAACTGCCCGCCCGAGTAGTCGAGGATCCAGCGGAAATCCCAGTGGCACCGTTTTTCCGTGTAGGGTGCGTCCGGCGCGGGCCCAAGCCAGAAGTCGTAGTCGAACCCATCGGGGATAGGCATTTCCGGTTGCGTCTCGATGGAGTGTCCCGTGGGCAGCCCGACCTGCACGGTGTGCACGTTGCCGATGCGGCCGTTCCGCACGAGTTCGCAGCCTTTGTGGAAATTGTCTTTCGAGCGCTGCCAACTGCCCGTTTGCCACACGACGCCGTAGCGATGCACCGCTTCGACCATGGCCTTGCCTTCGTGAATCGTCAGCGCGAGGGGCTTCTCCGCGTAGATGTCCAGGCCCTTCTTCGCGCACGCGATGGCCGGGATGGAGTGCCAATGGTCCGGTACGGCGATGGACACGGCATCCAGATCATCGCGTTCGAGAAACTCCCGGAAATCGTTGTACCCGGTGCAGTCCTTGTTCCCATAGGTTTCGTTGATGATGTTCTGCGCGTTCTCACGGTGGCCGCGATCCACGTCGCATACGGCAACAAACTGGGCGTCCGGGAACTGCAGGAAACTCTTCATGTTCCCCGTGCCCTGGCTGCCCACGCCGATGCATCCCATGACGATCCGGTTGCTCGGCGCGACGGATGCGCCAAGGCCCAGTGCGGACGATGGAATAATCATCGGCGCAGCCACGGCTGCACCAGTCGCTGCCGCCGTGCGCTTGAGGAAATCGCGCCGGCTCAACGCCGAAGCGGTCGCCCCTTTGTCTTTCGACCCACGTTTCTTCATTCGCTCAACCCCTCCCTCGTTCATCAAGATTCAATTCCCGCTCATCTCCCCAAGCATACCCAATTCGTAATTCATAATTCTGAATTCATAATTGCTTCAGTGCTCGCTTGCGCCACGAATTTCCGGCAGGAGCCAGACCTCATTGTTCAGGGACTGGAGAAACGCCATGAGATCCAGTAATTCCTGCTGCGTCAATCCCACGTCTAGCCCGTCGGGCATCACGGACACCAGCGACGGCGCCATGTTCCGAATCTCGGTGCGCGGAATCCGCACCTCTTCGTCGGCAGCGGTCTTGAGCGTGATCGCCTCCTGCGTTTCCCGCCCGATAACGCCGGAGAAGGTCTCCCATTCGGTATCTACTGTATACGGTTCGTACGGCGGAACGAAACTCGCGCTTGGGAACAGGAGCGCCTCCAGCAGATCGTGACCGGAGCGCACCGCGCCGATGGACGTCAGATCGGGGCCGAGATGACCGCCTTCCTCGCCCACGGCGTGGCAGGTGCTGCACGCGACTTTATCGCCGAAGAAGATGCGACGGCCCCGACCCACGTCGCCCGTGCCCAGCAGCGGTTCGAGTGTGAGCAGACGTTCGATGCGGGCCTTTTCCTCGGCATCGGCCTGCGCGCGCAGGGGTCCCGCGGCCTGTTGCACCGGTTCCGGATACGTTTGAAGCAGATCGTCCACGCCGCCGGGAATGAGATTGGGATTGATCGGCGCGTGTTCGAGACTCGCAACCAGGGCCAGGCCTACCGACGCGTCCTCGCTCTTCCGGAACGCATCGAGCAAGGCGGCGAAGGTCAGCGCGTCGGCCTTCGGCAAGTAGTCCTTCGCGAGCATGCGGAGCTGGTCGACGCTCAGATCCGCGTTGGCGAGATCCTTCCCCGCGGCAAGGCGCACAGCTGGTTCGGTGTCGGCGCTCAGGCAGGACAGGAGCATGTCGAACCGCTGTGGACTGAGTTCGGGTTTCCGCTGAATGACGGTGCCGAGGGCGTTCACGCGCAATGCCATGGGTTGCGCGGGATCATTCACAATCGATTCGAGTTTGTCGTCGAACTGGGTCAGCGTGCGGCTTCGGATAAGGTTGGCCGCGCGCCAGCGCAATTGCTCGTCCGCGGCATCGAGGTTGGCGCCAATCGCGGCCACCCAGGACTCGGGCAACTCGCTGAGCGTCGTCGTATCGAGCACATCAAAGAGGAAGAGCCGCCGCGAAGGGTCAATCGATTCATCGCCCAACATGCCGGCCACGAGATCCTGAACCGAGGCGTCGCCCGCATACGCCAGAAGGATCTCCTTCAGGGACTGCGCCGACGCAGGATCAAACTCTTCGCCGCGCAGTTGGTCTTCGAGAAACGCGATCACGACATCGGACCAGTCCGAATGTCGCGACGCGACCCAGAGTCCTGTTTTCCGCATGGCCTCATCGTCGGACGCCAGGAAGGGAACGATGTCGTCTTTGGTGAGCAGTGGACTATTCAGTTGATCGAGCACGATTAAGGCGGCCCGTTGCACAGCGGAGTCGTCTTGTTTCAAGGCCTCCACAGCCGGAGCGTCCTGCGCCAACGCGATGGCGCCGTAGATGAGACCATGTTCCTCGAATCGGTCGGCGGCGTTCGCACAGGCCGCAAGTAAATCCGGCGCGGCAGACGTGGCGCCGATTCGTCCCAGCGCGAGCGCGGCTTCACGACGCACGCCGGGGTCGGAATCCATGAGCAACGCGGTCAACGGCACTGCGGCCTCAGCGTCCCGACTCATCGCGAGCGCATGCGCCGCCGCCATACGCACTTCGTAGGATTCATCGCTTAGCGCTTCGCGCAACGCCGCAAGCGCGTCCTCCGTCGCGATCCGGCTCAGCGCGCGCACTGCGCCGGATTTCGCTTGCACCGAGGCGCTCTCGCGCATCATCTTGGACAGCGGTTTTACGGAAGCGTCGCCGTTCGCGACAAGCAGTTCGAGCGCGCGCGCCCGGACACGGGGCCGCGCATCGTCGAGATACGCAGCCAGTTTCACGGGACGCATCTTCTCCAAGCCTTCGCGCTTGCCCCGCGGATCGTCGAACCGTTGCGCGTCGTCTTTGCGGATGCGGTAAATGGCGCCGCGAATCTCCGGCTTGGCTACGCGCGAAATGGGGCACGCGTCCACATACCACGCGCCCGTATCGGAAACGAGCAGACTGCCGTCCGCGTCTTCTTCCACGTCGGTGGGATGGAAGTCGGAACTCGACGAGGTCATGAAGTCGGCGTCCTCGGTGTGGTACGTTCCCGATTCGCGGTGAACGATGTGCCGCTGCACGCGGTGGGGATTAAAGTGGGCGCTGAACAGGTTGCCTTCAAACTCCGGACCCCACGCCTCGCTCTGATACAGCGCCAACCCCGAAGGTGCGATACGCGCGAACTTCGTCATCACCGGCATGAGATCGCCCGTACGCACGAATTCGGACACGGACTCGTGGTACTTGGGGTAAACGCCCCCTTCGACAAAGTGCAGCAACGCGTCGCGCTGGCCGTTCTTCGGATCGGTGAAGTAGGTCATGGTGCCGAACATATCGCCGCTATTGGTCCATACCAGTTCGACGGGATTGTCGAAACCACCGCCCGCGACGCATTCGAGGCCGGTCCCGTCCGGACGGCAACGCCAGATCCGTGGCGCGAGACCTTCGAGCAGTTCGCCTTCCTTGGTGGTGATCTTGTAGCCGTGGCGGCCGTGCGTCAGGTACAACCAGCCGTCGGGACCCAGGAACGGCCCGTGCAGGCTCGCGGTGTTGAACACGTTCCAACCGGTCAGCAGCACTTCGCGTTCGTCGGCCACGCCGTCGCCATCGGTGTCGCGAAATCGAAAGAAATCCGGCGGCGACGCGACGTACACATTCCCCTGGTGGCACAACACGCCCATCGGCAGGCTAAGCTTGTCGGCGTATACGGTGCGCGTGTCGAAGACTCCGTCGTCGTTGGTGTCTTCCAGCATGAGGATCACACATTCAGGCGCTTCGACCATTTCCTTCCCGGAGATGTCCTTTCCGGACGACTCCGCGATGAAGAGCCGCCCCCGATCGTCCAGCGTGATCAGCATGGGATAGGAACTCAGCTCTGGACCCGCCGCAATTTCCACATGAAAGCCTTCGGGGACGGAGATCGTATCGAGCATCGAAGAGGGATCGGCGAAGGCGATGGTCGTGCCGGAGAGCAGACATAGAGAAAGGATTCGGGAGAGATCAAACGTCTTCAAAGTCAAAGCTCCTGGTGTTGACGAAAGACGAAGCAGCCGAGCGTAACCGATGAATGGGACTAAGCTAAACGGATACCGCGCGCGGAATTCAAGCGCGGGTCCTTGCTTCCATAGAATACTTTGGCGGTTTCACAGCAACTCCACATCCGGGTGCTACGGAATCAACCAGAAGAACATCCCCCTTGATCCCCCTTCGAAGGGGGATCAAGGGGGATGTTCTTAAGTAACTATCTTTCGTGTTCTTTCGCGTTCTTTCGCGGCAATTGATTCTGGCATTCCGTCACCCAATTGCGCGCTTCAAAAAGTTCCGTGTAATCCGTTCGACGCGTGCATCCGGCCCATGCGGCCGGCCGTTGTGCGAGTATGGGAGCATGTGCCCCGGCGGACTGCTCAACCCCTGCGCCCAGTAGATCGTCGACGCATTAAACACCCA
>JAHDWY010000101.1:6474-10193 GCA_023384315.1 Candidatus Hydrogenedentota bacterium
GACCTCTTCCGCGCCGTTGATCGCGTCGCCTTCGGCGATGACCTTCAACCCCTCGATCGGCGCGGGTTCGCCGTGGAACTCCCACCCCACGATGCCCGGGATGCGATCGCCGTTCTTCATGCCGGTGCCTTCGAACAGCCAGCACGTGTCATCGGTAACGATCCAGTCGCCGGAGCCGTTGAACGGCATGATCGTCCGCGCGCCGATGAGGTCGCGCTCGTCCGGACCTTGCATCGGGAACGGCCCCATAATCGCCGCTTCCTTTTCGCTCATGCCGCCGAAGCAACCTTCGCGCGTGAAGGTGCGGTGCGGTTGTCCCGTGGAACTCGGCGACAAGGGCGCGACGAAGCAACAGGTGTTGCCCGACAGAAACGCCACGTTCACGCCCGCATCGACGCCGGCCTTCACGTGGTTGAACTGTTCGAGACTCCAGTACTCGTCGTGGCCGACGGAGATGAAGGCCTTCCCGCGCGTCACGCAGGCGGGGTCGGCGTGCACGTCGGTGTTGGAGCAATAGGTCACGTCGTAGCCTTCCCGCTCCAGCCAATACGCCAGCGGAAACTCCCACAACAGAAACTCGCCGGACCCCTGCGACAAGGGCGCGTCAATAATCTGACAGTACTTCCCATAGGGCCGGTCGTAGCTCACGCGGATGCCGGGCTTCAGCGCCCAGATGGTCTCTTCGTTGTCGTAGAGCGAATAGTTGTCGGGCCAGCGGTTGTAGGCCTGCCACGTGTTGTCGCTGCATTGAAAGACCACGTCGGCTTTCCGATCATCGCGGACGATGAAAATGATGTAACTCTCGCAGCGCCCCTCGACGAGCTTGAGCTTGCCGAGGTACACGCCGCTCACCCAGTCCTCGGGGATGCTGATGGTCGCGCACGGCGTCCACCGGCACTCGCGCAAGCGTTCCTCGCCCACGGGCGGATCTTCCTGCGTGGTGCCCTCGAACGGACCCAGCGCCATCACGTGCCGCGCCCCCGCCCCGCCGTAATACCCCATGCGGTAGAGGTCGATGGTGAACGGGACTGACCCCGTCTTTCGCGGAGGCTCCGCGGAGCGAAACACGGGGTCTGTCCCTTTGTCCCCAGCGTCTGTACCTGAGTACTGCGTGTCGGATCCTGTGCCCCCCATAGCCTTCGTGCTGACCATGATGTCCAGCGTTTCCCCCGCGCGAACGCTCGCCCGCGACACGTACCCCTCGATCCACGGACACCGGTACTGTGTCGCCGGGTCCACCCGCGTATACGTCAACTGCCAGTCCGTCGCCCCCGGTAATTTGTTCTCTCTCCGAATCACATCCCGCCGCGCCGCTTCCGCCATCTCACCGCCTCCCGTCCCCGCACTCAACGCCGACGCAATCCCCGCCACCGCCGTAGCCTTCAACACCGTCCGCCGGGATAATCCGCTCATTGGGGAAATGCCTCGTACGTTTCACGGAAGCAACGCGTCCGTGGACAATTGCCAACCACACATTCGAGCCTCGCAGTACGCCATACGCCAAGACGAGCGTTGTAACACGAACGGGCAGGGGGGTTCCATTGGACGGATTCATCGGCTTTATCCAACCAGCGGGACGTCTTCCCCATCAGGCCAATGTGGTAGACTATTCCCAATGCATTGCTCGGCCCTACAAGGAGACGCGGAAGTTGCTCCTAACTCGTGCGAGAATGGGTTCCGGAGAACGAAAATGACGAAGCTGCTCAAGAAAGCCTTTGAGGAGGCCAGCAAGCTGCCCGAGGTAGACCAAGACGCGTTGGCCAAGTGGGTCCTGGACGAACTTCACTCCGAAAAGGAATGGGCAAAGGCCTTCGCCGAGTCGGAGGATGTCTTGGAAAAGCTAGCCGCTGAGGGTCAATACGGTAAAGCAAGTTCATGATCCTCAGGTGCGGGAGAGCGTCGTTGACGCCCCACGCTACCATATGCGACCGTGCCCTCGTAGATGGTGTTAAAGTTGTTATTCTCATACCTACCATGGATGTTTGGTGCGTACAGGTATTGTCGCGCGAAGCGCACTTCGATCTGGAGCAATCGTATGGGCAGCATACTTTTGGCATGGAATCCCAAGCGTTTTCAGTGGGGTGATCTTCACGACGAGCTTCGAAAAGTCCGAAGACGCGGGCGCGCAACAAGCAGTTGGAACATCGGCAACCGCAGAGAGCTTGCTCCCGGAACAAGGTTTTACCTCATTCGCCTCGGAAGCGAGCCCAGGGGTCTGGTCGGGTCTGGATGGTCTACCTCACAGCCCTATCCAGACGATCATTGGGATCTAGACCGTGCAGCGCGAGGTGAAAAGTCTCGTTACATTGGCATTTATTTCGATGTCCTTCAAGACATCCCTGTAATAAACATGGAGGAGTTGAAGCAACCTCCGCTCTCGGCCATGCATTGGTCTACGCAAATGTCAGGCGTGGCGATACCGGATGAAATCGCACATCATCTTGAAGCACATTGGACGAAGCGAACTGGACGCCCCACCCATTCTACTGCTGAAGAGTTGCCGATCGGTGCCACGAAGAAGCATTCGCAGAAGGTCTATGTTAATCGATATGAGCGAGACCCAAAAGCACGTGCATTGTGTCTTGCGAAACATGGAACACGATGCAGTGTCTGCAAGGCGCTACTTTCCGAAATCTACGGAAGCTCCGCAGAAGGAATCGTTCATGTGCATCACTTGACGAGACTCGCTGATATCCCAGACGACTATCTCATCGATCCGGTGCGAGACCTCCGACCTGTTTGCCCTAACTGCCATGCTGTGATTCATTCGAGAGACCCAATCTACTCGTTGCAAGAGATGCGCAGAATGATGGCTTCACGCGTACGCAAGAGACGTACACAGTAGATCAGCACCCTCGGCTCAGAATTCAGCGACGGATGCTGTGGTCCGCCTCGGTGCGGAGTACGGGCGCATCATCGGTGCAAATCTGTGCAATCGGTGGACCACAAGAGCCCCGCTGCCACGCACTTTCAGCGCTTCTATTTCGGGGGTCCCGGTACCCAGGGCGTCGCGTTGCTTTGCCCTGGGCTAGGGTTGTGGCGGACTTTCAGTCCTGAGTCTGGGAATGTCCAGGCATTGCGGTTTCAATCCGCGCTCATCTGCGCCATCTGCGCGGTCTGCGTCGGTTGCGCCCATTGGTGTTTGGGGGTCTCTCGCCCCATGAGGTAGACTCACGTCATGCGACCGCTACGGTATTCCATAAACGTCACATTGGACGGGTGCTGTGATCATCGTGCAGGCTCGACGGACGAAGAGTTGCATCGTTACTGGGCCGAGAGCCTCGCGCGGGCCGACGCCCTGCTGTTTGGCCGGGTGATCTACGAGATGATGGAAGCAGCGTGGCGGCCGTTTGCGGAGACGGGCGTTAGGCCGGAATGGATGGAACCGTGGATGGAACCCTTCGCCCAAACGATCCACGCGGCCAAAAAGTACGTTGTGTCGAGCACCTTGGACAGGGTCGATTGGAACGCGGAGCTTGTGCGCGGGGATTTGGGGAAGGCCGTTCAGCGGCTCAAGGAAGAGCCTGGCGAGGGACTGTTCGTGGGAGGCGTAAGGCTTCCGCTGGCCCTGGCGGAACTGGGACTGATCGATGAATACGAATTCGTGGTGCACCCGAAGCTGGCGGGTCATGGGCCGACCTTGTTCTCGGGGCTCTCGAAGTATATCGACCTGAAACTCGTGGGCCGGCAGGAGTTCGCTTCGGGCGCGGTGGCGATGC
>JAHDWY010000102.1:0-3232 GCA_023384315.1 Candidatus Hydrogenedentota bacterium
GATCGAACGGGGCAATGCGCGACGTGTGGAATCACAGGCGGACCTTCCCGAGGGGCCGGCGCGCGCGCTACAAGCGGACATCGTCGCCCGGCTGGTGCGGCCGGAGTCTGACCGCCGCGTCGGTGCGGCGTTGTTGGCGGCCGTTGCTAATGAGCCGTCCCTGATCAAGAGCATACGGGAACATCATCAAAAGCGTTTCGCGGCCCATGAGAAAGGCGGCGGCTCGGCATTGCGCAAGGCGCTCGTGCTCCTGGCGGCTGACGGATTGTTCTTGTTGGAACTCTTACAGGCATCGCCTTTTGATGCAAACCAGCGTAAGGCGCTCGTTGACGAATTGCTGGAACTGGCTGAGGAGGTATCCACGGCGGCGGCGACATAGCCATCGAGCGACCTCTATACCGGGCAGGACACGGGAGAATGCGCATCCTGCGACTGGATATAGGCAAGGTAAACGCGCACGGCCTCTTATCGTCGCAATCCAGGCCAGATTAAGATTGGAAACACGAAAAAGTACTGCTACCGGCCACACGTGCCCGTGTGTGCCTGATCCGCTAAGGTTCCAACCGCAGGAATGAGATCCATGAGACCACTTCGATTTGCCACAGGACTCGCTCTGATTCTGAGCGCGAACGTTACATCCATGAGCCTGGCTCAAGGACCCGGAAGCGGGCCGCCCCCGCCCCCGGAAGTCGCCGTCGTGACCGTGCAACCCGTGACGGTGCCTGTGGCCTACGAATTCGTGGGGGTAACCGAGGCGTCCAAGTTGGTCGAAGTGCGCGCACGCATCCAGGGATTCCTGGAAACCCGGGATTTCAGTGAAGGCGCGTACATCGAACAGGGCGCGAAGCTTTTTACCATCGATCCGCGGTCGTTTCAGGCGGACCAGCAGATTGCGGTGGCCCGGGTCGAGCAGGCCGAGACGCGACTGAACCTGGCCGGGCAGGAAGTCGAACGGCTTCGTTCGGTAAAGGTTCCGGGCGCGATCGCGGAAACGGACCTCGATCAGGCTCTGGCCGAGCAGGCGGACGCGGCCGCATCCCTTCGGCTCGCAAAAGCGCAATTGGCCAAAGCGGAACTCGAACTCAGCTACACCACGGTGGAAGCGCCGTTGACTGGCTTTATTGGGAAGGCCGAAAAGGAAATCGGCAGCCTGGTGGATGCGAGCGCGAACAGTCTATTGACAGTAATGCGACAGGTCGATCCCATCTACGTGAGTTTTCAGGTAAGTGAACGGGACTATCTGCGGTACGAACGGGAAGTTCGGGACAACGAAATCGTGCTCGCCGACGGTATTGATGCTCCGTACCTGGAAGTCACGCTCCTGGACGGTTCCGTGTATCCGGAGAAAGGTGTCATCGATTTCGAGTCCGCGGCAATCGATGTACAGACCGGTACGGTGGAGTTGCGGGCAACCCTGCCCAATGCGGACAAACAACTCAAGGCGGGCCAGTTCGTTAACGTCCACATTCGCGGCTACGTGCGGCCCGACACGTTGACTGTTCCCCAGCGGGCGGTCAGCCAGTCGCCGCAAGGGTCCTACGTGTACCGTGTAGACGATAGCAATACAGCCCAATTCCAAATCATCAAACCCGGCCCCTGGGCCGCAGATGATTGGATCGTGTCCAACGGACTTGCAGCGGGCGACCGCGTCGTCGTGGAAGGTTTGGTGAAAGTGCAGCCGGGCATCACCGTCAATCCGGTCCCGTACACCGCACAAGAAAACGCCGAAGCGGCCGAATAGGACACGACTATGCTCTCACGATTCTTCATCGACCGGCCGGTCTTCGCATCCGTGATCTCGATCATTATTGCCCTGTGCGGCCTGGGGTCCATGTACTTTCTCCCCGTGGAACAATCGCCGGAAATCACGCCGCCCACCGTGGACATCACGGCTCACTACCCCGGCGCCAATGCGGAGACGGTGGCGGAATCGCTCGCGGCGCCTATCGAGCAAGAGTTGAGCGGCATCGAAAACCTGCTCTACTACCAGTCACAGAGCGCCAACGACGGCGGGTTGTCGGTCACCTGTACCTTCGAAATCGGCTCCGACCTCGACATTGCCGCGGTGGAAGTCCAGAACCGGCTCAAGCGCGCGGAACCGCGGTTGCCGCAGGAAGTCATCCGGCAGGGGATCTCCGTAGTAAAGCGATCAAACAACATCCTTTCCGTGATCGCACTGAATTCAGACGACCCCCAGTACGACGATCTCTACCTGAGCAACTACGCGACGATCTACATGCTCGACACGCTCAAGCGCGTGCCAGGCATCGGCGACATCGCGGTATTCGGGGCCAAAGATTATTCCATGCGCATCTGGCTGAATCCGGATAAGCTGGCCGCCAAAGGCCTCACCGTGACCGACGTGGCGGCCGCCGTGCGCGAACAGAATGGGCTTTACGCCGCCGGTCGTATCGGTGCGGCGCCGTCGCCCGACGGGGTCGAGTTCACCATCCCCGTCATCACGCGCGGACGCCTCGACGAACCCGATCAGTTCGAGGACATCATCCTCCGCGCGGAACCGGACGGATCCATCCTTCGCATCCGCGACGTGGGCCGGGTGGAACTGGGATCGCTCGGCTACGACGCGTTCGGCCGTTTGAATGGAAAACCGACCACCTTCATTCTGGCATTTCTACAGCCGGAAGCAAACGCCTTAAGCGCGATGCAAGGGTTGGAGCAGGCCCTGGAAGGGCTCGAGTCCGGCTTTCCGGAAGGCGTCAGCTACGACGTTCCCTTCAACACCACGGATTTCATCGAAGTCTCCATCAAGGAAGTCGCGAAGACGTTTTTCGAAGCGGTCTTGCTGGTGATCGCCGTTGTGTTTGTGTTTCTGGGAAGTTGGCGCGCCACGATTATCCCCCTGCTTGCGGTCCCCGTTGCGATCATCGGGACCTTCACGGGAATGTTGATCTTCGGCTTCTCCATAAACTCGCTGACCTTATTCGGCCTCGTGCTCGCCATTGGTATCGTCGTCGACGACGCCATCGTGGTCGTGGAGAACGTCGAGCGCATCATGCATGAGGAGGGGCTCGCTGTCCGCGATGCGACGATCAAGGCGATGAATCAGGTCACCGGACCCGTCATCGCCATCGTGCTGGTATTGTGCGCCGTTTACCTTCCCGTGGCCTTTCTCGGCGGACTGACGGGCGTCATGTACCAGCAGTTCGCCATCACCATCTCCATATCGGTTGCGATCTCGGGCTTGATTGCGTTGACGCTCAGCCCGGCACTG
>JAHDWY010000102.1:3242-7900 GCA_023384315.1 Candidatus Hydrogenedentota bacterium
GTTGCTCAAACGCCAGCACGAAAAACTGGTTTTCTTCCGGTGGTTTGATCGTTTCTTTCTCGCGGGGACCAATCTGTACACGCGCACCGTGCGCCTCGCGATCAAGCTGGGGGTCGTGTCGGTCCTCGTGTTCGGCGTACTGTTGTGGGCGACCTACGATCTCTTCGAGCGGGTTCCCAGCGGTTTCATCCCGCAAGAGGACCAAGGCTATTTCATGGTTGCCGTGTCGTTGCCGCAGGGCGCGTCGCTGCAACGGACCAGCGAGGTCATGGCCGAAGTCGAGGACTTCCTCATGGCGCAGCCGGAGATCCAGCGGGTCGTGACGCTCGGAGGTCAAGACTTCCTCGCGGGGCGGTCGGCAAGCACCAGCGCCGGCGCCATGTTCATCAATCTCAAGAACTGGTCGGAGCGGCGGACACCGGATAAGCACGTCAACGCCCTCGTGGGCCGCGTCTTCGGGCGGTTCGCCGGCATGAAGGAGGCGACGGTTATCGCCTTCAATCCGCCTGCGGTACGGGGATTGGGATTGCGAGCCGGTTTTGAACTGCAATTGGAAAGCCGTGGCATCAGCGACGTGCGCAAACTCGCGCAGGTTACCAACGATTTCCTCGCGGCGCTTAGCCAAGATCCCATGTTCGTCGGCGTGTCCGGCGTGTTGAACGTGAACCAGCCTCAACTGTATGTGGACCTGGACCGTACGCGCGCAAAGGCCATGGGGCTGCCCATCAACGATATTTTCAGCAGCCTGCAAGCGTATCTTGGCGCGTTGTACGTGAACGACTTCAACAAGTACGGCCGCATCTACCGGGTGCAACTTCAGGCGGAGCCGGAGTTTCGCGACCGCCCGGACGACATTACCAAGATATTCGTGCGCAACGCAGCGGGCGACATGGTGGAACTATCCGGGGTTCTCGACGTGCGATTTCAGTCGGGTCCCAACGTGGTCAGCCGCTTCAACAGCTTTCCCGCCGTGCAAGTGACCGGCGCGCCCGCCCCGGGGTTCAGTACCGGACAAGCCATGACGCGCCTGCGCGAGGTGGCCGATGAAGTATTGCCCGCGGGATACGATTTTGACTGGAGCGGCGTATCGTACCAGGAGGTCAAAGCGGGGAATCAGGCGCCATACGTTATTGCATTCGGCCTGCTCATCGTGTTCCTCGTGTTGGCGGCTCAGTACGAGAAATGGTCGTTGCCCTTCGCGGTATTACTCGCCGTGCCTTTCGGCGTATTCGGCGCGGTATTGGCGGTATACATTCGCGGTATCGAACGCGACATCTACTTCCAGATCGGACTGCTGACACTCGTGGGTCTTGCGGCGAAGAATGCGATCCTTATCGTCGAATTCTGCTCGGTTCAGCGCGAAGAGGGGCACGGGCTGGTCGAGTCAGCAGTGGAAGCCGCGCGTTTACGCTTGCGGCCTATCGTTATGACCTCGCTCGCCTTCATTCTGGGCGTATTGCCCCTCGTGTTCAGCGAAGGCGCCGGCGCCGGAGGACGCCATTCGATCGGCACTGGCGTCATGGGCGGCATGCTCGCCGCCACCTTCCTGGCCGTGGTGTTTGTTCCCCTGTTCTTCGTGATCATCCAAAGTATCAGCGAGTTCCGCCCCTGGAAGAAGAAAACGGCGGACTCGGGAGCTTCCGAACATGCATAAGTCGACGATGCTCGTTATTACCCTGCTGGCAACTATGATGGCCGGTTGTATGACGGGTCCGAACTACGCCCAGCCCGATGTAGACCCTCCCGAGACGTGGTCCTCGGCCCGCGAAGGTGGAACGACCGATGAACCGTTCGAGGTTGCCGACTGGTGGACCACCCTGAATGATCCGACGTTGAATACCCTGGTCGAGCGGGGCGTTGTCTCCAATCTCGACTTGGCCATTGCGGAAGCGCGGGTACGCGAAGCCCGCGCCGCGCGCGGAGTTGCCGCGTCGCCCTTGTGGCCGAACCTCGGCGTCTCCGGCTCGTACACGCGCAGTCAAATCGCCGAGCCGGACATCCCGGACACGGGGTCGCCTCTTTCCGCCGGGCTTAGCAAAGGCCCTCAGGGTTTGACCCGCAGTCTAACCTTGCGCGGGCAGAACGGTTCCATCACGCGGTCCGTGACCAACGACGGTTCGGGCAACGAACCGACGAAAACCACCAGCGGAACCTTGACCCCGGGCGGTGGCGCGGAAGCCCCGGACCGCCAGTTGGACCTGTTCCAGGCCGGCTTCGACGCCCGCTGGGAACTCGACGTGTTCGGCGGCAACCGTCGCGCCGTGGAAGCGGCTGACGCCACGATCGAGGCCACCGAGGAATTTCGTCGCGACGTGGTCGTGTCGCTGGTGTCGGAGATTGCACGAAACTACATCGAGCTTCGCGCCGCGCAACGGCGGCTCGAAATTACCAACAAGAATATCGATGCGCAAGCGAATACGGTCGATATAACCCGGGCCCGGTTCGATGCGGGATTGACCAGCGAATTGGACGTGGTGCGCGCCGAAGCACAATTGGCGAGCACGCAGTCTCAGATTCCGCTGCTGGACACCCAGATTGCCGCGTCCATGCACCGGCTCGCCGTGCTGCTCGGCGAAGACCCCGGCGCGCTGAAAGTCGAACTGAGTGAACCAGAAGCCATGCCGGAAGCGCCTGACGACGTGCCCGTGGGACTCCCGTCCGACCTCCTGCGGCGCCGGCCCGACATCCGCCAGGCCGAGCGCGAACTCGCCGCGGCAACCGCGCGCATCGGCGTGGCCGTCGCGGACCTCTATCCCAAGTTCTACCTCACCGGTGCCTTCGGCGGCGCAAGCGACAGTCTCGGAAGCATTCTCAGCGGGGCGAACCAAATCTGGTCGTTCGGACCGAGCGTCGAGCTGCCTTTGTTCCAGGGCGGACGCATCCGATCGAACATCGAAGTGGAGCGGGCGCGGCAGGAACAAGCGCTCATTGGATACGAGCAAGGCATTCTACTCGCGCTTGAAGAAGTAGAAAACAGTCTCGTTTCCTTCGCTCAGGAACAGGTACGCCGTGAATGGTTGGAGGCCTCTGTCGCGGCTAACCGCGAAGCCGTCCGGCTCGCGAACGAACGCTACGTCCGCGGCCTCGAAGGCTTCCTCAACGTGCTCCAGGCCCAGCAGCAACTCTTCCTTTCGGAGGACGAACTGGTCCGCAGCGAGAGCTTTGTCCTCACCGATCTCATCGCGCTGTACAAGGCGCTCGGCGGCGGCTGGGCGATCGCCGAGGAAGCGGCTACCACTCCATGAAAATTGGGAAGATTGGGGACAGTCACCTTTTCCCTTCTAGATCGTTGAGAGAATATCCCCACGACACGGTAGGAAAAAGGTCTCCCCAATTTTCCCCGATGCCCCGCACGACACCGTGTCGTCTTTGAATTCCCAATCATACTCGCCTACAATTCGCGCCGAACTTTGAATCTATCCGCGCAACCCAGGGCTGGTCTCCGCCATGAAAGAGCTTCTTCTCGCCTTCGAAGGCGGCGGCACCAAGACCCGCATCATCCTGGCCGAGATGGGCGGCACGATCCTCCAGACCGAGACCGGCGGTTCGTCGAGCGCGTTGTATATCGATCCCAAAAAGTACACTGCGGCTATTCGAGGTTTGCTGAAGCGGCTTCGAAGAACGGCGGACAAGGCGGGCGGAACCGTTATTTGTGCGGGATTGGCCGCGCCGATGGATCAGGCCCTGGTGGAGTCGCTGATTCGCGAGGCCTTCGGCGATGTCCGGCTCGCGTGGCTCAGCGAAGCCGACATCGCGCTCGCGCTGTACGACCTGAGCTGGGGAATCTCTCTCGTCGCGGGAACGGGCTCCAGTTGCCGGTTCCTCACGCGGGACGGCGTCACAGTGACCTGCGGCGGACTCGGACCGCAGTTCGGCGATGAGGGCAGCGGTTACTGGATCGGAAAAGAAGCCATCGCCGCGGCCATGCGCGCCGAGACGTCCCAAGGACCTCCGACGGTTATGCTTGAACGATTGCGGGCGTTCTACGAATTGGAGCGCATGTGGCACGTCTTGCGTCTGTGCGACCGTAGCGGACACGTGCCCGGCCCGCGCGTGGCGGCCTGTGTGCCGGAAGTGATTGCGTGCGCAAACGAAGGCGACGCGGTCGCGCGAACGGTGCTGCGGCAGGCGGGGCGTGCGCTGGGCGATCTGGTCCTGACGACCACGCGCAAGGCGCGCGTGAAAAAGGGGCCGGTGCCGCTCGTGTTGACCGGCGGCGTGTTTCGCGCGGGAGCGCTGGTGTTGAACCCGCTGAAGCGTACGCTGCGGACGAGCCCGTTGGCGTTCACGATGTATCCCGAAGCAGCCGAACCTGCCCCGGGGATTGTTCGCATCGTGTCGCGAAACTACGGAAAGGGAATGTGACCGTGTACCTGGATATGTATTTCGAGCAAGTCGAGAAGTCGTTTCGACGGATCCGCGAAACGCAGTTGCGGGCGATAAAGGAAGCCGCCGGGGCGGTCGCGCAAAGCCTGGTCAACCGTGGCGCCTTGCTGATCATGGACACCGGTCATATGCTGCGCTATGAAGCCTTCTTCCGCGCGGGCGGCATGATGGCGGTTGCCCCGTTTTCGTACGAGCTGAAGCTGGACAATCCCGTCGACCAGCGCAAAGCAGAGCGCTCCGGCGAGGAGCAGGCGGAATTGGAACGCCAGTTG
>JAHDWY010000102.1:7910-10139 GCA_023384315.1 Candidatus Hydrogenedentota bacterium
CCAGTTGGCCAGTGTGGCGCTGGACCAGAGCAAGATGCGGCATGGCGACGTGTTGATCATCAACTCCAATTCGGGCCGGACGCCGAACGTCATCGAAGTGGCGCTCCAATGCAAGGGACGCGGGATTACAACCATCGGTATCTCATCAGGCGAGCAGATGGACCGCTGCGAAGCGGCGCATCCGAGCGGTAAGAAATTGTTCGACGTCGTCGACATCTGCATCGACACCTGCGGACCCTTCGGCGACGCGGCCGTGCCCGTGCGTGACAACGAACCCATGTGCCCCATGAGTGGGCTCGCGGCGACCTATGTATACTGGGCGATCCACGCCGAAGCGGTCGAGCAATTGCAGGACAGGGGAATCAACCCGTCTATCTTCCGCAGCGTCCACGTGAGCGGCCTCGAGTTCATCGAGGAACAACGCAAGAAGTTTCTCGAAAAGGGAATCTGACGCGGGCCTTTCGAGCCGGAATATGCAAGCAAGGAGCTTTCATTGAGCGACTCTAAACACATCACGGTTCACATGATCGGACATGGTCATATCGATCCAACTTGGCTGTGGCGGTGGACGGAAGGCTACGAAGAAGTCCGCGCAACGTTTCGCAGTGCGCTCGACCGCATGGACGAAACGCCCGAGTTCAAGTTCACGGCCAGCAGCGCGTGCTTTTACGATTGGGTAAAGGCCTGCGATCCTGAGCTGTTCGAAGCGATCCGGGAACGCGTCGCCGAGGGCCGTTGGGAGATCGTGGGCGGCTGGTGGATTGAGCCGGACTGCAATATCCCCTGTGGCGAGTCATTCGTGCGGCAAGGTTTGTACGGACAACGGTTCTTTCAACGCGAGTTCGGCATCCGCGCGACCGTAGGTTTTAATCCGGACAGCTTTGGCCATGCCGGCACCTTCCCGCAGATCTACCGGAAGATGGGGATCGACACGTACGCGTACATGCGGCCCATGCCGGTTAAGGAGATGGCGTACCCCGACGGCACGACCTTCTACTGGGAATCCCAGGACGGGTCCCGCGTGCTCGCGTGCAATTTGCAGGACGATTACAGCGCAGATACCAACACGCGGGATCGGATCGAAATCCTCGCCGGGCATCCCCATTTGAACCCCGGACAAACCCATGTTCTGGGCTTTTACGGTGTCGGCAATCATGGCGGCGGGCCAACCAAGGCGGCGATTCAGCAAATCCTGGAAGTCGCGAGGGACGATAGAGCCCCAAACGCATGCTTCTCCACCTTGCGCGAGTATTTCGACGGGTTTGCCGCGTCCACCAAAGAGAAGGACATTCCGGTCATATCGACCGACCTGCAACACCACGCGCAGGGTTGCTATACGACCCACGCCGAAGTCAAGCGCCTGAACCGGCAAACCGAACACGCCCTCATGACTGCCGAGCGGCTTGCGACGTTGACCTGGGTTATGTTCGACCACCCCTATCCCCATGCGGCGTTGGAAAAGGCGTGGAAGGATCTCTTGTACAACCAGTTCCACGACATCCTCGCGGGCACCAGCATCGAATCGTCGTACGTAGACAGCCGGGATCAGATGGGCAGCGCCAAACACGCGGCCAAGTTCATCACCAACGAATCGTTGCAGGTCCTGGCGCGGCACATTGATACGTCGGCGGAAGGCAATACCGTTGTTGTCTTCAACCCGCTGCCGCATCCGGTAACCGAAGTGATCACCGCGCCGCCCATCGTTGCGCGCACGCTGACCAAGCCGTTGCACGTCGTCGATGGAGATGAGAACCCCATTCCCATGGACGTCGTGGCGGACGAACGGGTCGGTAGTGAAGCCTATGCGTTCAAAGCCGAAGTGCCCGCGTTGGGCTACCGGTGCTATCACGTGCGAAGCGGCGCCAAAAAGGTAAAGACTGACGGGAAGCTGAAGGCCAGCCGCGACTATCTCGAAAACAAATGGTGGCGGCTGGAATTCGACCCCTACGACGGCCACCTATGCCGCCTGTTCGACCGCAAGCGCGAAGTCGAAGTGTTGAGCAAGGGCAACGTGCTCGCCGCGCTCGTCGATTCCTCGGATACCTGGGGACACGGTTACAACGAGTACCGGACCGAAGCGGGCCGCTTCGGCAACGCGAAGTTGGAGCTGCTGGAATGCGGCGACGTGCGCGCGTTGGTACGCGTCCAATCGCGATTCCGGAATTCCGTTGCCGACCAGTTCGTTACGATCTATCGCGAGTCGGACACCATCGACTGCGCGTTCCGCAT
>JAHDWY010000103.1 GCA_023384315.1 Candidatus Hydrogenedentota bacterium
ACCGACATTACCTCGGCCAACACGTCGCGGCCGCCCTCGCGCAGGAGGAAATCGAAGCGGCTGTGCCCCACGCGGACCTCGCTGCGGACCACCTCGGCCCGCTCCAATCCGGGGATGCGTCCCGCACGCAGCAGATATTCCGCGACGGCGTTGTTGACGTGGGTGTGCAGGAAGACCGATGCGCCTTCGCGATCCACGGCGAGGCAGGTGAAGCGCGTTTTGCGCAGCGTGCCCTTACCGTTATCGACGAGATGCAGCCGTACGCCCGGCAACAGCAATTCGCCCATGCGTCCCGGATTCGGCATGAAGGCCTCGACCGTCCGCCCGTTCTCCAAGCGGCACCGCACCAGGAACCGGTTGGGCCGTTCGAGAAAGGTGGCGTGGATGACCGGTCCGAAGTTGAGCGGCTTCACGGTCATGGCCTATTGTTTCCGGCGAGAGTGCGCACGACGCGCGCGACACACCGGGAGCGATTCATGACCAGCCCAATTCGATCCATACTCATCGCGGGGATTATGACACTTGCCGCCGCGCTGCCGCTACGGGCGCAGGAAACCGTGGACGCATATGCCGTCCCCCACCTTGACGATATCGCGATTGACGGTAACCACGACGATTGGGGCAAGGACGGGTTCCACGTGTCTCTCTTGCTGCCGGTGGACGGAAAGCCCTATCCGCTTACGGATGTTGAAGCGTCGGCGCGGCTCGGGTGGGATGAACGCGGCCTTCTGGTGCTGGTTCAAGCAAGCGACGACGCGTCTGTGGAAAGCAACGACGCGAATGCGCTGGCAAGCGGCGATTCCATCGAACTCTTTGTAGCGACCGGGCGCGGCGCAAAGGATCGGTACCAGATCGTAATTGCACCGGGTGTCAGCGGCGATCAGACTGCGCTGCGGACACAGCAGGTGGACCTGCGGCAGATGGAACCGCGCGGCGAGCTGCAAATCGAAACCGCGCGCTTAGAAACCGCGGATGGCTATGTCATCGAAGCGCTGCTGCCTTGGGCCAACCTCAACATCACGCCGGAGTTGGATCGCCAGTTGGCCTTCCAACTCTACGCCAATGACGTCGACGGCCCGGACGACCGCCTCCAGTTGGTCTGGTATCCGGAGGCGAACGCGCAGAACAACACGAACGCCATGTACACCCTTCGCCTCGCGAAGAAGGCGAGCCCGCCCGTCGTAGCGCGGGTTACCGGCGAGTACGAGGAAGGCCTACGCACGCACGTGAATATCGTAGCGACGGGCGACTACGCAGACGAACTCGTTGTCGTTCGCGATGGGCGCACGAAATCGGCGAAGGGTACTTTTCACTCGGACGGGGGCTTTGCCGTTGCGGATTTGTTGTTCGAGATGCCGGAGCGCGGTCTCGGACCGCGCACCTTCGAGATCCGGTCGAGCGGCGACGAACTGGGCACGCTGGCCTTGCCCGACGCGGATGTCATCCGTGCGCAACGCCTCATGTTCCTGCCCATCATCCTGAGACCCTCCATCATGCATCGCGACGCATTTCCCGAACCGGCCCTGGTTCAGCCGCTGCTGGCCGAAAAACTGCTGGGCACGGCCACAATTAGGACAACCTACTACGACAAGAATTACAACGTCGTCGAGCGCGCTTCGCACCCGGGCCGCTACGGCGCGGTGGTCGAGATCGCGCCGGAGTTCGGCCCGACTGTGACGCGGACGTTTACCCTGTTTCGCGCGCCGGAGGGGTACAACCCCACGTTCCAATGGTGGTTCCAGCGAAAAGGGGCAAGGCTGGATTTGCCGCCGACGCTGCGGATCGATCCGTCGATACAAGACGCACAGGCCGACGCCATCGGCAAGTTTGTCGGAAATCTGGTCGAAGAAAGCGTCGCCGAAGACTCGAAGAGCGCCATACTTCTCGCGGGCCTCTATGAATCCGAACCTGGAATGGCGCCGGCGACCGTGGCAAACGACGCGTGGGCCATGGACCGGCAATGGTGGGTCGGCCTCAAGCGCAAACTGACGGGCATGGACCAGTTCTACCCGAACGCCTTCGTGTGCCCGTATCAAAAGGAAGGCGAACCCGCCCCGACGCTCCGCCCCGGCACGCCAGAAGAAGCCGGCATGAAACCCGAAGTGATTGGTCAACTCGACGCACTCCTGAACGAGTGGGTCGAAGCCAGCGGCGAACCGTTCGCGGTATGCCTCACGCGACACGGCGTCGTCTATTATCACAAGGCCTTCGGCACGCGCGACGGACAGCCCATTACGGTCGATACCAAGAGCTGGATGGCGTCCATCTCCAAGTTCCTGTCCGGCACGTTGATGATGACGCTGGTCGATCAGGGTTTTGTCGACCTCGACGCGCCGGTCGATACGTACCTCCCGCAGTTTCGCGGCATCGAGGTGGAAACGCCGTTGACCATCCGCCATCTCTACAACCACACCAACGGCTTTCAGTTAAATCTGCGTCCGCCGCGCGATTTCGTCGATCATTGGGGCGACGACCACAACGATCTCGAATACGTCCTCGCGGAGTACTATCCCTACCTCGAAGTCGGCACGCGCCACGGCTACAACGGCGTCGGGTTTGCCCTCGGCGGGAAAGTCATGGAGACCATCACCGGCGAAGCTTTGCCGCAGTTGTTTCGCACGCATCTGTGGGGTCCCCTCGGATGCAATGGCACGGACGCGGTTGACGGCAGTGCGCGGACCTTTAGCACGCCTATGGATATGGCCACGTTCGGACAGATGATGTTGAACAAAGGCGCCTACGGCAACATGCGCTTCTTCAGCGAGAAGAGCTACGAAAAGCTGCTGCCGGTCAACCTGGCGCCCTATGTGAAGTTCGATACGTCCATCGAATGGGGCGTCGGGGGCGTGTGGATGCGCGGCGGTGGGCTCAGCGACCAGACCTTCGGCCACGGCGCGGCGTCGGCGGCGACGTTGCGGATCGATCCCGTTAATGACCTCGTAATTGTGATGACCCGCAACTCGGCCGGTTCGCAGTTCGGCGAGTATCATGAGCGTTTCCTGCAAACGATCAGCGGGGCCATCGCAAAGTGAATAGAATAAAAGGACCGCGCCGTCCGTTTCTGCTGATATGACGTGCGGTCGACGACAAGTGGATCCTGCGAAAGCCCCCGCGTAACGGCTACGAGGAATACATGCCATGAAGTACGTTTTCTTTGGACTGCTGCTTACCGCTGTCCTGAATTGGGCCAGCCCTGTCGCGGCGGCCCCGATGTCGTATACGGTCGATCCCGCCGAAAGCGTCTTCGCGGTAATCACCCATAAGGCCGGTGTCGCCGCAAGGCTTGCGCACAATCACCTCATCGCCCCCAGAACCTACTCGTGTGAAATCGGGAACGCTCAAGATTCCATTAAAAGTCTTACCTTTACGATGTCTTTTCCAGTCAAGGAACTGGCCGCCGATCTGCCGGAGTCGCAGAAGAAGTGGTACCCCGCCATCAAGGCGCTGGCCATTCTCGACACACCGTTCAGTGAAATCGACGAGTCCGATCGGACGACCATCGAGGAACACATGCTCGCCGAGGGTCAACTCGACGCGGAACAGTTCCCCGAGATCAAAGTGGAACTGGTGTCCATCGAGTCCGCCCAGTCTACGCACGGCGAAAAGACCTTTAACGACGCGGCCACCATTCGCTTCACCGTTCACGGCAAGACAGTCGAACGAGCCATGCCCGCCAACATTGAGCTGACCGACGATACCTTACGGGTCGAAGCCACTGGCCAGTTCCGGTTCACGGAGTTCGGGATCGAACCCTATTCAGCCTTTCTCGGCGCCGTGAGAAACCGGGATGAATTCGACGTGTACGTGCACATTCGCGCGTACCCCGAAACCGGCACGGAACAAGCACCATCGCGTTAAAGCGATCATGGGAGTATGGAGAGTCTCTTCGACTTAACCCACCCGGTAGCCAGAAACCGCCGGGCCGGATGAGACACCCATTCCCGAGACCTCACAAACGCCAAGGCTCTCGCATGGGCCGCGTCAGGCGCGCGTTGGCTTCGTCGTCGTCGATGAAGCGTTCGGCCAGGGTATCCCAGCGGACCTTGCGTTGCAGGCGGATGGCGATGTCGGAGATGTGACAGGCAATGTCGCTCTGCACGGACGGTTCGATGTTGCTGACGGGATCCTTGCGGGACTTGACGGAGTCGACGAAGTTCCGGATGTGGTGGTTGCTCTCGGGCAGCCGGATCATGCCGGTGTTGGAGTAGTCGCGGGCGATGGCTTCGGGTCCGGACGCGACGTGACGCCGGTCGACGATGACCCAACCGTCGGTCCCTTCGAAGGCGGTGCCGTGGGACGTGATTTCGCCGTAGCGCTCGGCCCATTCCGTGGGCGCAGGTTCGGAGCGGTAGTCGATGGTGAGACCGCTGTCGTAGGCGAGGGCGATTTTCCATTCCGTAGCCGTGTTGCACACGCCTTCCGTGGGGAAGGTGCCCGTGCCTTCCACGTTCACCGGCGTCAACGCCATACTGCCCGCTCCCCAGAGGGCGATGTCCATGGGATGAATGCCCCAGCCCGCGATGAAGCCCAGGGCGTAGTCGGAAATGAACCACCACCACTGGTTCGTTTCGCGGTCGCGCGTGTAGGGCACGTACGGCGAAGGCCCGAGCCAGCGCTCGTAGTCGAGGGACTCGGGGATGGGCGCCTCGTCGGTCGGACCGCCCGCGACGCTCGGCGGCGACCACACGTTGATCCTGTGGAGCTTGCCGATGCCGCCGTTGCGGACGATCTCGCAGCCCTTGCGGAAGTTTTCGTCGGAACGCTGCTGTGTGCCGAACTGGAAGATGCGCTGGTGTTCGCGAACGGCCTTACGGAGGGCCTGGTCCTCCTCCACCGTGACGCCGAGGGGTTTTTCCACGTACACATCTTTCCCGGAACGCACGGCAGCGAGCGCATGCAGTACGTGCCAATGGTCGCAGGAGGCGACAACCACGGCGTCAATATCGTCGCGCGCGACTAGTTCCTGAAAGTCGAGATAGGCCGCGCAATCCTGGTTGCCGTAGGTGTCGTTGATGAGCTTCACGGCGGCGTCGCGGCGTTTGCTCTTCACGTCCGACATGGCGACGACCTGCGTGTCCGGTTGTTGCAGCGTCGCACCGAGGAGGTAAGTGCCGCGGTCGCCGACGCCAAGGCACCCCACCGCGACCCGTTCGCTGGGCGGCGTCTGGCCGTTCAACCCCAGCACCGACGACGGTACAATCATCGGCGCCGCGACGGCCAGTGAAGTCTTCAGGAATCCACGTCGGTTAATCGTGTGATGCGCGCTCATTTTCGGTTCCCCCCGGATCGCTGCAAATTGAACCCGCCGCGCCAGACGCGGCATATCCCCCACTCACTATGATACCCTGAATCCCGCAAGAAAAGCTTCCCCCGCGAATCTTATGCGGGGAACGGAGGCGCAATTGTGGTGCAGGCTTCCAGCCTGCGAAAGAAGCCGGCTGGAAGCCTGCACCACAAAGGACTGGCGCTCAAGTGATTTGGAAACCGCGAAAGGAGATTTCCCCCCATGGCCAATGCAAGCGACAAAGGCAAGACGATCGCGGGCATCACCGTGCTGCTGAGCCTGTTTACCGGCGTGACGGCCTTCATCGTCGGATTGCTCGCCGTGTTCTACGACCTCAACTTCGGCGGCGCGGGTACCTGTTTCATCGCCTCCGCGCTGAGTTTCGGCCTGGCCGCGAACGCCGTGTTACGGGGGTAGCGCTGGTTTTATTTTGTTGCGATGCAGCGCTGAACTCGATTGCGTTGACGGTCGGTGAGACGGAAGAATATCCCCCTTGATCCCCCTTCAAAGGGGGAATTCGCCTACTCGCGGTTTCGGTCATAAGCGCTGCTTGCGGAGCTAACGAAGGTTGATTGCGAAAACGCGATCCACGCAACGCGGGGCGTTGTGACAATTCCCCCTTTGAAGGGGGATCAAGGGGGATGTTCTTTTTTTACTCGGTTTAGCCGCCTGGCATCGTTTCGGGATGGCAACCTATCTGCTGCGATCTTTCAGCCCCGTCACACATTTAGCGAGTATTCCTACTCCCCCTCAAACCGCGCTTTAGCCGTTTCCTCATCGATGAAGCCGTACCACATGCCGCGCCAGAAGGCGTCGACGAAGGCGGCGCCGCCGAGTTCGCGGCGGGTGTTCTTCTCGAACTGGAGCACGAGGTGGGCGGATTCCCAGGTCGCGCCGTGATCTTTGGAGACGTAGAGGCCGGCGGGGGTGCCGGTGAACAGCCGGTCCGTGTGGCGCGGGGCGAAGAGGGTCCGCGCGAGGGGAATGTCGAGTCCGGCGGTGTGTTCCTTCCACGTGGCGTCGCCGGTGCGGACGAGGACGCCGCGATCGCTCCCGGCAGTGAGCGCGCCGTTGGCGAAGACGGGTTTCGTAATCTCGCCGCGGACGAAGAGGCTCATGATACCGAGCATGCCGCCCTCGGCGTACTTCGCGTAGAGGGTCTCCATGGTATTCGTCCACGTCGCGCCCGCGTCGGTGGACTCTTGGATGAGCGAGTTCACGCCCATGCCGCCGAACTCGGACCGCACGCCCGCGACGATGTGATCCGGATTGGCCGGGTCCGCGACGAGCCAGGGATAGGTGCGGGCATATTCGCCGTAACCGAAACGTCCGGCGCGCGACCAGACCTCCTCGTTCAAGCGGCGGGTAAAGAGGGCGTCGCCGGCGAGGGCGTAGATGCGGTCGCGCCGCTCCGCCGCGGGCGCGTCCGGCGAAGATGGATCGAAGGCGAGCGTAAACTGCATGGCGCCCCCGTTGGGCAGGCCTTCCGTAACGGGTTCCCAGGTCTTTCCGAGAAACTCTTCGCCGAAATCCACGCTGCGATACACGGCCCGTTCCGCCACCGCATAGATGACGTTCGGATTCGCGGGATCAGTCAAGATATCGACCGGCGCGCCGCCGTCGCCGGGCACGGGCATGCGTTCCCACCGGCTGCCCGCGGTAACGGAGAGATAGAACCCGTCGTGGGCAGCGACGTAGAGCATGCGCGAACGACGGCCCACGTCAACGGCCTTGGCCGGACTGGGGAGAGTCTCGTCGATGGGACGCCAGTTCGCGTCCGTGGCCGCGCCGTCGCGGGACTGGTAGAGCGAACCATCCTGATCGACCGCGTAGATTACGAGCGGATCCTCCGGCGAGACGGCCACGTCCTGCACGATGCGGCTGAGCCAGCCGTCGGCACGGAGGAGGTTGCCCTTCCAGATGTATTCATTGTCCCAGGCGGCAGCGTAGACGGGATAGGGCGGTTTCGCGTCTTTCCGGATGCTGTTCATGCGCGGTTGCACGGTCATGTCGGTCGGGAAGGTCTGGAGCGAGTACAGCGCCTCCTGCAGGGCCTTCTCCTTGCCGGGCGCGTCGGGCGCGATGCCGAAGTAGATGTAGGTAAAGAGGCTCTGCGCGTCGTTCACGTGGTTCTTCCAGATGGCGTCGGCGACCACGCGGTAGGCGGCGAGGAGTTCGGGATCGTCCTCGATGCGGAAGAGGATTTCCAGGTGACAAATGACGTGTTCCGCGTCGTCGAAGTCCTTCTCCGTTTCGAGCGTCTTCAAGCTGCGCACGCCGTATTGATCGATGAGCCGGTCGTATACCTCCTTGAACTTCGGGTCGCCCGTGGCATGGTGGGCGACCTTCGCGCCGGCGATGGCCATCATGATCCGCATGTTCAGCGTCTTGCCGTCCGTCATGCCGAGGATGGGCACGGGGCGCCCGTTGTAATTGCGGATGATGAGATCGTTGTCGACCCAATAGCTCACCAGCGCATCGATGGCGTCGCGGCAGCGGTCCTTCTGTTCGCCTTCCGCGGCGAGGTCGTAATATTGGCCGAGGCCATGAATGGAGTCGCTGTAGTTGTGGTGGCTTGGGTCGGCAACCCACCGGAAGTCCTGCCCGTCGGCCGTGCCCTGGTGCCACTCGTCGCGCTTGCTGCCCGCGCGGCGCTCTTCATAGGTCTCGCCGTGGCCGAGGAAATAGCCGCGCGCCTGGAGGCCGCGCGTGCCGGTGATGCGCTGGCAGCGGTAGACCGCTTCAAACAGTTCATCCGCGCGTTGTTTCGCCGCGGCGATCTGCTCGGCAGGTGCGCCGGCCTTCTTGAGATAGGCGTACCGGAAGGACGCGCCCGCCAGATGGTTCGAGGTCCAACACACCGCGTGGACCACGTCCGCGAAGGGGTTGGTCGTCGTCAGGTCGAATTCCTGCCCCGGTTCCGGGATCTGCACGAGGGACGGGTAGAGCCCGAGGATGTTGTGCTTCGCGACGATGCCCTCCTCGATAATACGGTCCTTTTCGAGCAGCGGCTGTCGCCAGGTCTCTTCGGCGTGAAGGTTGGAGGTCAAGAAAGCGCAGAACAACAGGGCAGGGGCAAATCGCATGACGAAAACTCCTTTCTTGGCAGTCTTGGTCATGGTACGCCCTCGCGGGGCTTCAGGCAAAGGGAGGTATCGGACCGATCAGTCGGATCGGTCGGATCGGTCCGATCACTACGACTTGTGAGTCCTCGCATATTGTTCGCGGGCGCGGGCAATCGCTTCGGCGAGGGGTTCGGGATTCTGCGAACCAATGAGGACGGGCCGCGTGTCCATCTCGAGCAGGACGCCACGGTTGCCGCGCGCGTTGAAGAAGGTGGTCGGCTTGCTTTCGAACATCCCCATGCGCATGCCCCATCCGCCGGCGTTGCGCAAGGGATTGTACTTGACGACGAGTTCAGCGTGAATCGCGTCAAGGCGAACCCGACGCCACATCATGGGAAACAAAATACCAAGGGACACATAGATGTCCTCTTCACGGACGCGCACGCGGAGCAGCATAAGGTTAGACATAAGCACCAAGAAACCCATCGTGAGTCCAACTACTCCGATGGGGATGGGCTCGCTTTCGGGGTTGCCGGGGTCTTTACCGACGCCCACCATGACGATGTAGACCCAGAGGGCGAAGCGCTGGGTCTCTTCGTAGAGGGTACAGTTCATGGCGTGGGCTCCTGATTCACACGGACCTACACGGACAAACACGGACGCGCCAGCAGAGCCTTTCGCGGGGCCTACAGTATCGCGTGCAATTGTTCCAGCACGGCCAGGGATTCCTGATGAATCACCGGGGCCACCTCTGAGCCGCCGGAATTCTCTTCGCCGTATTGCGGTTTGTCGGTGCGGCCGTAGGCGTAGGGTGGATCGACGTCCCACTGCGTACGCGGGATGATGTAGCCGATCTCGTCGTTGGCGAGGCCGATGACCATATTGACCTTGCCCTTCATCTGCGGCCGTAACGGCGGCACCTCGACTGGCGCGCCGGGGAAGTCCCCGCCCTCGGGCGATTCAATTCCGCCTTCCACTATCTCGGGATAGATTTCGCCGGGAATGGTCAATATTTCCAGATCGCCGATGCGGATGGCATTGATCTCTGTCTTGGCTTTACCCCAGTACCAACCGGGATGGATCAGACCGAGCATGCACGCGTAGCCGAACAGGCCCTCCATGGGGACGAAAATCGTCTTCGCCACCACCGCGACCTGCGGATTCTCCACGCGGGTGGTGCCGTCGCCAAGCTGAGACTTCACGACTTCGATGGCCACGTTTTCGCCGAGGGCCTCGGCCTTTGCGAAACTGTCCTCTTCAAACTTCTGCATGCCGTCGCGATGGGGCACGGTCGTGTGCAACTGGGTCATGAGACCGCCGACCATCCCCTGGAAGTACAGGCACATGCCGCCCAGGGCCTCGACTCCGTTCGGGTCGCTGACGCCTGTTTCAACGCCCAGACGCAGCCAATGGGGGAAGTCGGACGTGAGCAGCGAATTGCCGCCGCCCAGCGTTTCCACGTGGTTGCCCCAGGACACCATGGTCGCGATCGTGTCGTCGGTGCCATGTTTGACGAATCGGGCGCTGCAAATATCGAGGTCGTACACGATGGGTTTCCGGCTGTCGTCGACGAAGCCTTCGGGTTCGATGACCCTGTTTGCGAGGATCATGTCCGCCGGTTCGAGGTTGCGCACGGACTCTTCGATGGCCTCCTTGCAGGCTTGCTGAATCTGCTTCATGTAGGCGTGGTCGAATTTCGGGCGGAACGGCGAGTAGCTCCAGATGCCCATCGTATCCGGCGCTTCGTGGTTGTGGCTCGTGGAAAACATGACGTGGT
>JAHDWY010000104.1 GCA_023384315.1 Candidatus Hydrogenedentota bacterium
TGAACATCCGCCAGGAACTCATCCGACAGAATCGAGATGTCCGGCTTCTCCAGTCCGGCGGCGGCGAAGATATCGACCACCTCCGTCGGGTAGACCGCCCGCGATACAAGTTGACGGATCGCCGACTCCATGTCGTCCGGCGACCGCTCGCTCTCGGACATCGTCACCTTGACCAGAGCCGCCCGAATCTCCTGGAACAGACCGAGTTCGTCGCGGATCGCCATCGCCTGCGGGTGTGGAACCGCAAGCGCGAAAGCCTTTGAGAGGTCGCCCACCGCCTGGAGGTAACGCGCCTTGCCGTCGTCCAACCCTAGCACGAACTCCATCGCCTGCGCCGCGCCCGCCATGCGTCGGGCTGGAGAAGCCGAGAGGACCGCCTTGTAATCGAAGCCATGCAGCAGGTCGCACACCACTTCGTACTTCTCGAGCATCACCGCTGCCGCTTGTTCCTGGTCGACGGTCGCCCGCCCCTTGCCGCCGCTGGCGGTGTAGGTGTGCAGCGCGTGCTTGAGGGCATCAGCGATCCCAAGATAGTCGACCACCAGGCCGCCGGGCTTGTCCTTGAACACCCGGTTGACGCGGGCGATGGCCTGCATCAGGTTGTGCCCGTTCATCGGCTTGTCCAGGTACATCGTGTGCATGCTGGGACAATCGAACCCGGTCAGCCACATGTCGCGGACGATGACCAGTTTCAGGCCGTCGGACGGGTCCTTGTACCGCTTGGCAATCGCCTCGCTCGCCAGTTTCGTGCGGATGTGCGGCTGCCAGGTCTTCTCGTCCGAAGCCGAGCCGCTCATGACGATCTTCATCTGGCCCTTGGCATCGTCGGCACTATGCCATTGCGGGCGCAACTTGATGATCGCATCGTACATCGCCACACAAATGCGCCGCGACATGCAGACGATCATCGCCTTGCCGTCCATCGCGTCGAGGCGTTTCTCGAAGTGGTCGACGATGTCCTGCGCCACAAGCCGCACCCGTTTGTCGGTGCCGACCATCGCCTCCAGCGCAGCCCACTTGGTCTTGAGCTTCTGCTTCTCGGTCTCTTCCTCGCCCTCGGTGATCTCCTCGAACTCCGGATCGAGCTTCGGCTTCTCGTCTTCCTTCAACTCCAGCTTGGCCAGCCGCGATTCGTAATAGATCGGGACTGTCGCGCCATCCTCGACCGCCCGCAGAATGTCGTACTTGTCGATGTAGTCGCCGAACACCGCTGGCGTGTTCTTGTCGTCCAGCTCGATGGGTGTGCCGGTGAATCCGATGAATGACGCGCCCGGCAGAGCATCCCGCAGGTACTTCGCCATGCCGTACTTCATCTCGCCGGACTTCCTGTCCATCTTGGCGCTGAAGCCGTAATGGCTGCGGTGCGCCTCGTCGGCAATCACCACGATGTTCCGCCGCTCGCTCAGCGCTTCTCCGCCCTCGAACTTCTGAAGCGTCGTGAACACCACGCCGCCGGACGCCACACGAAGCAGTTCTTTCAGGTGGTCCCGGCTCTCGGCCTGGACGGGCTTCTGCCGCAGCAGTTCGCTATTGGTGCTGAAGGTTCCGAAGAGCTGGTCGTCGAGGTCATTGCGATCCGTGATGACGACGAGTGTCGGGTTCTCCATCGCCGGGTGCTTGATAATCTTTCCGCCATAGAAGGCCATCGACAGGCTCTTGCCGGACCCCTGCGTGTGCCACACCACGCCGATACGCCGGTCGCCCTCGGGCGAACTGGCCTCGACGGTGCAACCGACGGCCTTGTTCACCGCCCAGTACTGGTGATAGGCCGCCGCCTTCTTGGCTATCGTCTTGCCGTCATCCTCGAACGTGATGAAGTTCAGCACGAAGTCCAGGAACCGCCGCTTCTCGAAGATGCCCTTGATCAACACCTCCAACTGCACCGACCCCTTTGGGGCGAGCGCAATGCCGTCGATAGTCCGCCAGGGCTGGAAGCGGTCCCAGCCAGCCGTCAACGTGCCCGCCTTGGCGGCAAACCCGTCGGAGATCACCAGCATCTCGTTGAAGACGAAGAAACTGGGGATGTCCATCTTGTACGTCTGGAGCTGGTTGAAGGCGTGCCGGATCGTCGCCTTCTCCTCGGCCGGGTTCTTGAGCTCGATCACCGCCAGCGGCAGCCCATTGATAAACACCACCACGTCCGGCCTGCGGTTCCTTCTGTCCTCAATCACCGTGAACTGGTTGACGACCAGGAACTCGTTCTGGTCGATCTGGCTTTCTTCGCGCTGGATCAGCCACACCTTGCCGTGGCGCTCCCGGCCATCCTCGCGCCAGGACACGTCCACACCGTCGGTCAACATCCGGTGAAATGCCCGATTGTTGACGACCAGATTCGGGCTGTCCGTTCGCGTGACCTGACGAATCACATCCTCGATGACCTCGTCCGGCATCCCCGCGTTGATTCGGCCCAGCGCCGCCCGCAGCCGCCCGACGATCACCACCTGGCCGTAGTCGGCACGCTCCGGGGCCTCGCCGTCTGGCGCGATCGATGGTCCGTGGACGTACTCGTAGCCCAACTCGCGGAAGTAGTCCACGGTGGCGATTTCGACCTGGGCTTCGTCAAGGTAGTTCGTCACTTGCCTTCTCCCCCGGGTCGCTTCTGCAAGCGCCATCGCTTGCCGATCTCGGCGAGCATCTCAGGCTTGATTGGGTCGCATTGCCAGCCCTTGTCAAAATCAATGTCATGCGAGCGCGGTAGCTTATCGTGATCGAGGCACTTGATAAGAATGCGGGAAGGCAGCATCGCTGCCTGGCCGACAAAGATCGCTTCGCGTCGCCTCAATCCGGATAGCACCTTCGTTAACCCGGACAGCGAATCCGGCAGAACGCATCGCACATGGTCTCGATCCGCGTCATTGGTAATGCGTAGCACCAACCACGAATTGCATTGCGACAATACCGTCGCCTCAACTTCACTCGGACGTTGCGAGACAAGCATGAGGCCGATGCCATACTTGCGTCCCTCTTTTGCTAACCGACGGATCGCCTCTTGTGCCGCCTCGTACTGAGCCTCGCCTCGATCTGGAACATAGCGGTGGGCTTCCTCACACACAAGAAGCACTGGACTGTTCATTCTTTCCTCGGAAGACTGCCACAGCTTCATAGAAAAGAGCGTCCTTGCGATCAGGGAGCTTGCCGCGCCCGCCACCTCATTGGGCACACCGGACAAGTCAACAATCCGGATCGGATCGCCATCCCCCATGAACTGAGCGACAACGTTGGCAAACGGATCGCCAGCGCCATCCCACGGCATCATCATGAACCCCAGGCGCGCATCCTTCAATAATGAGCTGAGCTTTCGAAGAACCTTGTTGTAGTCTTCGTGATCCTTCTTGTTCTGGTTCGTGGGGCGCTGTCTGTTGATGGCACCTACAAGCCCTATTTCATACAACGCACCTCCCGTCCTTCCGAACTCATCCAACACCGAAGGATCACCGAGAATGTATGGGATCGGGGAGTCGACGGATATATCGTTCTGTGTCACGCCAGGTACTTTGTCCAAGGATTGCTGGCGTGCGTCCAGCAAAGCGTTCTTGACAATATTGGATTGAGACGTGGCGGCGTACTCTGTCTTGCCAATCAAGAGGCTGATCGTTTCATCAAGGGACAGCATCCAATACGGAAGCGACAGTGTCCCTTCGTCAGTCGACAAGCGTTGGTGTCCCTTGAACGCATCGCCGTATTCGTTATGGGGGTCCAACAGGACAATACGCGGATTCCATTTCTCGTATCCACGGCTCTGCCCCCGCTCCAACAGACAGTGGAGTATGGCAGCCACAGTGCCCGACTTGCCCGACCCTGTTGAGCCAAGCACGGCGGTATGTTTGCCTAGCAGCTCGTTCATGTCAGCGTAGCACGGCGTTCCTCCGGTTCCCACATGCTCGCCAATCTCGACGGCTGCCGGTCCGCCCTGGCCGAAGATGCACGATAATTCAGACTTCGGCGTCAGGTACACCTTTTGCTGAGGGAGGGGAAAGGTCGAGACGCCACGCTCGAAACTCAGTTTCCATGTGATGGAATCCTTCTCACCGGTGTATCCCCATTCTCCCTCGCCGAAGAGGTCCGCTTCGATCATTCGGGCGGTAAGGGACGCAGGCGAAGCAATACCATGCTCGCGGTCGTAATCTGACTTCATCCGCAGGCGGCAAACATAGCCATAGATGAGGCGTCGCCCGAAGTGGATACGAATGATCGACCCGAACTGGCCGATTGCGTAAATATCGCCAGCGTAGACACGCGTCAGTTCGCTGATTGTGGGGTCGAGTTCGGCCACAAGGTGTGTTCCGTCAACCTCGACGATGGTGCCTATGGCGAGATTTTCTACGGGGTCGCCAGGTTTGCGCAATTCTTGAGTCATCGTTCACCTCCCAGCAATCTCGTCAGCATTTCAAACCGCCACCACGGCAGATCAACATCGGCGCGCTCCTCCGCTTTGCCGTGGAAGAAGCCCCGATTGGCGTGGATGCGTACCTGGTCGCAAACTGTAATGTCGTCTCTCCATTTCTTCAGGAGACCCTTCGGTTCGTCTTCGTTCGTGAAGGCCATGATCGTTAGTCGCCCATTCGATTCGTGGAGCGCCCGATCCAACTCGACGTTCACATGCGCGTCACCGAAAGAGTAGCCGCAGATCGTCAGAACCACCTGGGTCTCCGATGACGGTCTAAGACCCCGGCGCATCGCTTCGATAATCTGGGCGAACGGGTCGCGCTGGGCCTCCCGGTATTTCGTCGAGGCGGGCCATATCAAAACAGGTTCCCGTGTGCCGCCAACATCAAGGCCATGCCGCACTCGACGTGGCAGCACGTCGCCTTCCCAAAGGCACCAGTCGATTGATCCATGCACCTTGAGAATTCGTGCCTGCGCAGATCCGTTCTTATAGACGCTTGCGTCCCACCAGCCGGTCGCACCACCGCTGAAGCCGTCAGAAGCTGGTATGCGCTCGAGAGAAAGCGCGTCTTCAAAGAGGGTGTCGTAGTTCAGTGTGTAGTAGTCCACGGGTGAAGGCTGACCAGCCTTGCCCGACTGAAGCACCTGGTGAATGGCCCGCACGAACTGCCGATGCACGGCGATATTCGGCTTTGCCTCTCCGATCACCTTCGCAATCGTGTTCTTAATCTCAATCAGTGCCTTGCCAAGATCGTCTGGGTTATACTCCGTTCCGTCGATTGAGGCGCTGGCGGCCTTTGCCGACCGCAGCTTGCGTCGCCGCGCGATGGCAACATGATCTACCAACTCGCTCATATAGTCCTCGATGGTACATCCCTTCGCGCCGTCGAAGTGTTTCTGCAACCCCGCGAGGATGGCGTGCGCCTTGCCCTTCGTGTCCAGAGCCTCCAGCACCTTGTTAGTCAACTCTTCCATCAATGGCAGACCGGCGCACTTGCTGCATCCGGCACCGATAACGAACGCTCGTTTGCTTTGAGACAGCAGCTTCGTAATCTGTCCAACATGATCGGCGAACGGTGCCTTGCGCAACACCGCCACTCCGTCGGCAGGCACAGTCGCTGCCGGTACAGCTCCACCTTCTGCTTTTGCCATCACACCACCTCCGCATGCACACCATGCTCTGGTAAAATACCTCGGGTAGTCGGTTGCAGGCTCATTTTGCCTCCTGTGTAACAGTTGCCACACTGGGCACATCGAGCTCCCCGTTCATAAGTTTGGGAAGCAGGGTGTCGCGCATCTTGGAGAGATTGCGCGACTGCCGCGATGCCGCGATGATTCGTCGAAAGAGCGGGGTAACGATTTGCCCAAACGCACGGAAGATCGGGGAGTCAATCTCCGGCCCGACGATCTGGTACTTCGTCAGGCTGTCGGCGGCCACCCGTTGCCGCCCGCTTGACCCGGTCATCTGTTGGATGGCGAAGTTGCGGAAGTCGCTTGTACGGGCCAGCAGATACGCAAAGACCGGCGGGATGTCTCCCAGCGGCCGAAGTACGATATACTCTGTTGAGCCCCAGCCTACCTCTCCATCAGCGAGAAAATCTACGAAGGCAGTCTTGCCATTTTCCAGGCAAGGCGTGATTCGCGCAACCAGCGTGTCGCCGTTGACGAATTTCATGCCGGAGCCCATCTCGCGCAGACGCCAAGCATCAGGCGAAGGCCCTCGCGTCGGCATGTTGGACATCTCGAGGAATGGAGCGAGCGCCCCCTTGGCAAGTGTCCGCTTCGGATTGATGTCAATGGCTTCCGGTAGGGGTCTCGCCTTCCACCCCTTCGGGATCGGGCCGAGGGAGGAGTCCTGGAAGCTGTCGGGGAAGAGGTCAGCGATTTCGGCGGGGAGGCCGGTGTCGCGGCCATCAGCCTTGGCGTGGACGGGGTCGAAGTCGATGAACCAGCTCTTGAAGATCGCCGCCGCCATCTTCTCCAGCGTCCGGTTCATCCGCCGGTTCAACTCGATCTTGTCATCGAGGGTGCCGAGGATGTGGGCGATGCGCCCTTGGATCGTCGGATCGGGCTTGGGCACATTGAAGGACTCAATCATCCCTTTCGTAAGGGCCTTCCGTGTGGCCCCAGCATGAGACCACGCGAGCATCTCGGATTGCATCGCAGGGGACACCAGGAAGTAGCGAAGAAAACGCGGGTGTAACTCTTCGGGATTCGGCCGGATGATGGCCACATGCTGATTGACGCGCGCTGGAAGAACGCCGGGGTCAACTTGGCAACACCGAGCAACCGAATCGCCCGTGATATTCAGGAGCACGTCCTCCGATTCCACCGTGACGTTTGAAAGCTGCTCCGCGTGCTCTTCCGCAATGTAAACCAATCCTTCGCGGCTGAACCCGTCGTTGTGAACGTTTTGGCTGCGAATCAGCGCAACCTCACCCCTGTCGAGGTAGACTTTGTCTCCACCCCTGGGCGTGGCCCCGCTTCCGATCTTTGAGCAGAGAGGGCCGAGTTCGGCTGTTGGGAAATGGCTATTCCCCATCGCCCGCCTCCTTCCTGCGTCGGCGGGTGCGCTTCCCTGACGGTTTCTTCGCCTCTGGTGCATCGGAGCCGGCGAGTTCGGCCTGAATCTGCTCAACGGTCGGCAGTTCGCCCTTGAGGCTATCGGGCAGGGCCTCGACCAGTCTCGTCTTGTACCGGGCGACGCCGACGGGCTTGACCAGATCACGCAGGGCGTACTCGGCGATGACCCGGCTGCGGGTCTTGCACAGGATGATCCCGATGGACGGCTTGTCGTCGGGGTGGCGCAGGAGATCGTCCACGGCGGAGAGATAGAAGTTCATCTTGCCCGCGTGCTCGGGCTTGAAGGGCCGGGCCTTCAGGTCGACCACGACGTAGCACCGCAGGCGCAGGTGATAGAAGAGCAGGTCGATGTAGAAGTCCTCGCCGTCCACCTCCAGATGAACCTGCTGGCCCACGAAGGCGAAGCCCGAGCCAAGCTCCAGCAGAAACCTGCGTATATGGTCGATAAGCCCGCGCTCCAGGTCGCGCTCGGCCGCGTCGGCGCGCAGGGTGAGGAAGTCGAAGTTGTAGGGGTCGCGGACGACCTCGGCGGCGAGGTCCGACTGCGGGGCGGGCAGGGCGGCCTTGAAGTTGGTGACCGCCTTGCCCTGGCGCTTGTGCAGGCCGGACTCGATCCAGTGCGTGAGCATGGCGCGCGACCAGCCGTTGGCGACGGTCTGTCGGGCGTACCAGAGGCGCGCGGCAGGGTCCTTGAGCTTCTCGACAAGGACGACATTGTGGAACCACGGAATCTCCGAAACGGGCTCGGGCGGATTCGGGTTGTCCAATTCTCGCGCAGGCTGCGCGAGTTTTGCCTTCTTCCCGGTTTCTCGCGCAGCTTGCACGAGAAACTCCTCGGTCCAAGCGAGATAAAAGGCACGCATCCGCCAGATGTTGCCCGCCGAGAAGCCCGCCACGCCGGGAAACTCTTTTTCCAGGTCGCGGGAGAGGCGCTCGACAACGGCCTTGCCCCAGCCCTCGGCGCGCTGCCGCTCGACGATGGATCCGCCGATATGCCAGTACAGGGCGATGAGTTCGCGGTTGACGGAAAGCGCGGCCTTGACCTGCGCCGCCCGGATGCGGGATTTCAGGTCTTCGAGCAGCGCGCCGTAACCGGCCGGAGTGCCCGGGTTCCCGGGTTGAACTGTTCGGGATTTCCGAATCATTGGGGGCTTCTTGTTATTCGCCATAACCCAGCGCCTCCAGATTCCGTCGAATGGCGGCGTCGAGCGCTGCGCCCTCGGCCATCTGCTCGTAGAGTTCGGCGGACAGCTCGGCCATCTTCTCCTCGAAGGGCACGCCATCGTCTTCGATCGCTTCCGCGCCGACGTAGCGGCCGGGGGTGAGGACGTGGCTGTGGGCGGCGATCTCCTTGAGGGTGGCGGCCTTGCAGAATCCGGCCTTGTCCTCGTACTTGCCCGCGTCTTTTTCGCCGCGCCAGGCGTGGTAGGTGCCGGCGATGCGGGCGATTTCTTCATCGGTCAGTTCGCGATGGACACGGTCGGTGAGCACGCCCATCTTGCGGGCGTCAATGAAGAGGGTCTCGCCTTGGCGGGCGCGGAAGCCATGCTCCTTGTCCACGCCCTTGTTGCGCGTGAGAAACCAGAGGCAAGCAGGGATCGGCGTGGTGTAGAAGAGCTGGCCGGGCAAGGCGATGATGCAGTCCACCAGGTCGGCCTCGATAATCGCCTTGCGGATGTCGCCTTCGCCGGAGGTGTTGCTGGTAAGCGAGCCATTGGCCAACACAAAGCCCGCAGTGCCGTGCGGGGCCAGGTGATGGAGGAAATGGAGAATCCAGGCGTAGTTGGCGTTGCCGCCGTCCACGAAAACGGTTGACCCGTCCTTCTGTTTGCGTTCGCCGCCGGGCGGCAGGGAGAACTGGGCGTTGCCGGAGGGCTGGTCGAACCGCCGCCAGCGCACGTCGTTCTTGACCTTGGAGTAGCCCCAGTCCTCCATGTTGAACGGGGGATTGGCCAGGATGTAGTCGGCCTTGAGGTCCTTGTGCTTGTCGGCCAGGAAGCTGTCGCCCCATTCGATCTTCCCGTCGATGCCCCGGATGGCGAGGTTCATCAGACACAGCCGCCAGGTGGTGTTGTTGGACTCCTGGCCGTAGATGGAGATGTCGCGGCGGACGGCCGGCGAGACCTTGGGCTTCTTCCCATTGCCGTTACCCGAGGCGTGGGACTGCACGAACTTGGCGGCCTGCACGAACATGCCGCCCGAGCCGCAGCAGGGGTCGAAGACACGGCCCTTGTAGGGTTCGAGCATCTCGACCAAAAGTTTGACCACGCACTGGGGCGTGTAGAACTGCCCGCCAAGTTTGCCTTCGGCGGCGGCGAACTTGCCGAGGAAGTACTCATACACGCGGCCGAGAACGTCGCGCTCGCGGGCCTGCTTGTCGCCCAGGCCAATCGTGGCGATCAGGTCGATGATCTCGCCGAGGCGGGCCTTATCGAGGGCCGGGCGGGCGTAGTCCTTGGGGAGCACGCCCTTGAGGACTTTGTTGTCACGCTCGATGGCGGTCAGCGCGTCGTCGATAAGCGTGCCGATCTCCGGGCGCTTGGCGTTTTTCTGAAGGTAGGACCAGCGGGCCTCGGGCGGCACCCAGAAGATGTTGTCGGCCAGGTACTCGTCCTTGTCCTCGGGGTCGGCGTGCTTGTCGCCCTGGAGGGCGTTGAACTTCTCCATGAAGGCGTCGGAGATGTATTTCAGGAAGATCAGGCCGAGGACGACGTGCTTGTACTCGGCGGCATCCATATTGCCGCGCAATTTGTCGGCGGCAGCCCACAGTTTGTCTTCAAAGCCCAGATTAGCCCCGCCGCCCGATTTCCCAGCATTGGATTTCTGTTTCTTCGCCATGCTTCCGCTGCAACCTCCGGCGCGAACTCGCCCTGTAGATTCAAAAGCAAACCAACAATATATTACCCCCACTTACGGACTGCTAGCCCTTAACCAAGCGAACTCCGGCGGGTTGATTTGTGTCGGTGCATGAAAAAACTCGAAAACCTTCGGCGTTGATCGGGGTTTGGTGGTTGTTGCTGACAAACCAGCACCCCGTCGCACGGAGGTTTTCGAATGAACGCCAAGATGCGACAGCAGATCGAACGACGCAAGCGGCGCGTGCTCCGCCGCCTGGACAGAAGCG
>JAHDWY010000105.1 GCA_023384315.1 Candidatus Hydrogenedentota bacterium
GTAGGACGGGTAATACTCGCGCAGACTCGGAAAGACATTGATCGTCAGCACTGCGAGCAGTCCGACCGCCCCCAACCCGATCAACAGCGCCCAGTCCCATCGCTTCCACCGCGCGACGCCGAAGTAGCCCCAGTCCATCCCCCGCAGACTGACCACGAAGGGGACGACAAACCACGCCAGAAACTTGAACCCGTCGAACCCGTTGTCCGATGTCCACTGGAACACGCGCCAATCGATCGGAACGCGGACCCCCAACGCCGCCAGCGTGTCGACCAGCAACACGACAGCGACATACGCCGCCACCATGCCGAGGAGCAGGGGGGAGGGTTTCTTGTGATCGGGAGTAGTTTCCACAGGCAATCCCAGGTTCGAGCAATCTCGGAAGGGGATTGTGCGGTATGACAAGGACGCGCCGCAAGGCCGTGCGCTAAGAATTCGAGCGCGCAAAGTAGGTCGGGAATGATTCCCGACCAGGAAATTCTGAGGCGCTCCGCAATCGGGTTGGCCCGAGTTTCAATGCGAAGACAAAGGCATGGTCTGTTCTCGCATTCACCGAGAACGGAACTGGACGCGAATCATTCCCGTCCTACTGTGCGCTTTCTTCGCGCGATTCCAGTTTCCGCAGCATGTCGCGCCATTCGGGATTGTCCGGCTCGAGCGCGGCCCCCTTGCGCAGGATATCCGCCGCGATAGCCTCATCCGCGCCCGAGAAGTACTCCACAGCGTTTCGCAGCACGCGCGGGTCGTCTCCATGCTCCTCGATGTTCTCAAGCCACAACTGCCGCGCCTTCTCATACGCTTCGCCGTCGAGAGGAAGCAGCGGCCTAAGCATCAGCATGGTATGACCCGGGGCGTGTTCAATCAGCCAGAGAGCGTGGCGCCGATAGTTCTCCACGAGAACCTTCCGCTGATCCAAATCGTCTTCGTCGTACAGTGCATCCTGGTAGTACGTGCCGAGAATTAGCCGCGTGTCGCGATCGTCAGGATGTTCCCTGATCCAGTTCTCTAGGGCCTGAACTTCATCCGGCGTGCGCGTTGTTCCTGCTACGTATAAGAAGACATCGCGGATTTCGCCCAGTTCATCCCATTCCGACGCAATGAATACCGAGAACCAGATAGGAATTGCCAAGTAGAGGAGTCCCGCGCCTACGTAATTCACTAATTCCAGACGGCTTGGACGGCGTGAGCCATTGGGAATCAAACCTTGATCCAGGGCCTGCGAGTATTTTGATTTGGCCAACTCGTACGTATCCCTGTGAACTCTGTACGACAGGAATCCCGGGATGAGCAATCCAGGCGCTGACGTCTTTGGCGTAACATTCAGGATGTACGCGCCGATAACGTCGATCGCCATGAACGCGCTAATCCAACCTGCCAGTGCCCACATTCTGCCGTCTGACAATCCGCTGAACGCGATCCGATTCCGTCGAATCAGGCGTTCGGCGAAGAAGTCCATATGCTTGCGGTGGTGTGCGTTTAGTATGAGAATAAGTGGTATACCAATGACTATGCCCCATAGAATCCCGAACCACGGATCGGCGCAAAACGCCCACACCACCAGTCGCTCCGTTACCGTTGGCGTTGATGGCACCGTGCCCTCGACGGCTACTAGCTGATAAGTCTCCCAGTCGAATAATGACAACCGCGAAAGGAATACCGCCGGCATCAGCGCTGCGATTAGCCCCACGTACGTTATGCCGAAGGAAGAGAATTCGACCTGCCACTTGGATTGAAGGCGCTTTCTATAAGGCAAGTTTTCCAACTTCGTTGCCATAGAGATCCTTCCCTCGCCTGGTTAGCAATATTTGCACAGTGCCGCTGCCGAGGCTTAGTGTAAGTATACTATGGCCGGTGCAGTAAACAAGCCCGACGGGAAACCGAGACGTCCGCTCCGATTCGTGGGCCGTCTCCTGGTAGTTCTGCTCCTCTCTCTCGGCGGTTTCTACGTTGTCTTCTTCTTTGCCCAATCCTCGCTCATCGCGCAGGGCGAACCGGGCATCACGATTACACCGAAGGTCCACGATTGGGCGTACGAAGATGTGTCCGTCCCGGTCGGGGACGAGACGACGCATGCGTGGTTCCTGCCGCTCAAGGGCGCCAAGGGAGTTGTTCTCTATTGCCACGGAAACGGCGGGAACTTGTCCATGCACTTCCCCGCGACGGGGATGCACCGGGCGCTCGGGTTTTCGACGTTGATCTTTGACTACGGCGGGTTCGGCCGGAGCACGGGCGTGCCGACGGAGCAGCGCGTGTACGCCGACGCGCGGGCCATGTGGAACTGGCTGACGGAAACGAAGGGCGTCTCGCTGGACGACATTGTCATCTGGGGGACCTCATTCGGCGGCGGCGTGGCCTGCCAACTCGCGACGGAGATCGACGCGGGCGCGCTGGTCCTGGAAAGCACCTACCTGTCCGTGCCGGAGGCCGCGAGCGATCACACGCCCGGTGTGCCCTGGGGATTGCTGATCCGTTATGACCTGTCAAACAAGGACAAAATTGGCAAGGTCCATTGCCCGGTCATGATCATCCACAGCAAGGACGACACGCTGTTCCCCATCCGCCACGGGCGCGGGCTCTGCGAGCGGGCCAATGAGCCGAAGTTGCTGGTGGAGACGCATGGCGACCACTACGACACGGGGATCAACAAGGACCGGTATGTCCCGCCGATGACGGAGTTTTTGGATCGGTTTTTCGCGGCAGAGTAGGAGCGACAGCATAGACAACAGGGTCAACAGAGACAAACAACAATAGGCTTTCTCACATAGGCCGTCTGTCCCTGTTGTCTCTGATGTCCCTGTTGTCCCTGAATCTTTGTGCCCCTTTCACCGCGCGATCTTCTTCCCCTCCCGCGTGTCCGGAAAGGGACACAAATCCCGCACCGCGCACTGCGAACACCTGGGGATCCGCGCGTTGCACACGGCGCGCCCGTGAAACACCATGCAATGCGAATACATCCGCCAATGCTCTCGGGGCAGGAGCTTCATGATGTCCTGCTCGATCTTGTCGGGGTCGGACTTGGTCGTGAAGCCGAGCCGATTGCTGAGGCGTTTGCAGTGGGTGTCGACGATGACGCCCACGGGTTCGAAGCATTCCGCCATGAGCACGTTCGCCGTCTTGCGGCCCACGCCCCGCAGCTTGATCAATTCTTCCATGCTGCCCGGCACCTTGCCGCCGTGTTTCTCGACGAGATCGCGGCAGGCTTCGCGGATGCTCTTCGCCTTCTGCCGGTAAAACCCGCAGGTACGGACGGCCTCTTCGAGTTCGCCCGCCGGCGCGTTCGCGAATTCCTTCGCGTTCTTGTACTGCTTGAAGAGCGACTTGGTGACGATGTTCACCCGCTCGTCCGTGCATTGGGCCGCGAGGATCGTTGACACCATGAGTTGCACGGGGTTCGTGTAGTCCAGCGAACACGTCGCGTCCGGGTACTCCGCCTCGAGCCGCTGCACGACCTCCAGCGCGCGCGCCTTCTGCGCCGATACGGTCTTCTTCACGATGGGCATGGTTCACTTCTCCGATCCATAAGTAGGCTTAGACAATCCGAGTAGGACAACATCCCCCGGCCTTCGGCCACCCCCTTCGAAGGGGGAATGTGCCAAACCCGATTTCTGGGGAATCGTTCTGCTTGGGCCAACACTCAGTCGTTCTGCCGATTGCTCGCAACGCGAAGCGTTGCGAAGTTCCCCCTTTGAAGGGGGTGGCCGAAGGCCGGGGGATGTTCTTCGACCTACCGGTGCGACCGCCACTTGAGCAGTTTGTCCTCGGGCATGCAGTTGATCAGATTCTCCGGTTCCAGCCAGCCTTTACGCGCGATGCCCACGCCGTACGCCACGTCGTCGATACCCTCGACCCGGTGGGCGTCGGGGCCGATGCTGAAGAGGAGTCCCTTCTCTTTCGCACGCTTGATATAGCGCCAATCCAAGTCCAAGCGGTGGGGATTCGCGTTGATTTCAATCGCTACGTTGTTGGCGAGGCAGGCGTCGAAGACCTTCTCGTAGTCGAGCGAATAGCCGTCGCGCGACAAGAGCAACCGCCCCGTGGGATGTCCGAGGATGCTGGTGTATGGATTCTCGACCGCCTTGACCACGCGCTTCGTCGCCTCGGCTTCGGTCATGTCCAGTTTGCTATGCACGGACGCCACGATGAACTCGAATGTTTTCAACACGTCTTCGTCGTAGTCCAGGGAACCATCGGATCGAATGTCCGATTCAATTCCTTTGAAGATGCGAAACCCCTTCATCTTCTTGTTCAGCGCATCGATCTCCTCGTGCTGTTCCCGGACCCGGTCCGGAGTCAGACCACCCGCATAGGCTGCCGATTGGCTGTGGTCCGCGAGGACCATGTATTTGAACCCGCGCTCCTTGGCCGCTTCTGCCATGTGTTGGATGGTGTCGTGTCCGTCGCTGTACGTCGAGTGGCAGTGGATGAGTCCGAGCAGATCGTTTTGCTCGATCAGCTTCGGGATAGTCTCCACCTCCAGTTCGCCCATATCTTCCCGCAGTTCTGGCGGGATGTACGGCAGCTTGAGTTCCTTGAAGATGGCGGCCTCGTCCTTGCACTTCACGTTCTTCTCGCCCCGGAACAGACCATACTCGTTCATTTTCAGGTCCATATCCTTGGCGCGCTGCCGCATGGCAACGTTGTGTTCCTTGCTTCCCGTGAAATGGTGGAGGGCGTAGGGGAACTCCTCGTCGGATACTACGCGCAGGTCGGCGGCGATTCCCGATTTCAGGATGACGCTCGATTTCGTGTCGCCATGGCCTGTCACGCGTTCCACGTTCTCGGCCTCCACGAACCGCTTCATGAGTTTCTCCGGGTGCTTGGAAGATGCCAGGATGTCGATGTCCTTGATGATTTCCTTCTTTCGCCGCAGGCTACCCGCGATTTCGATACGGATGACCGACTTGTCTTCGGCAAGGTAGTCGCGCAGGGTCACCGCCTCGTCCCACGCGCGATTGAAGAGATACAGGCCCTGGTGTTTCTTGACCAGTGCGATGCCATCGAGGATCTTCTGGCGCATCTTCTCGCCGAAGCCCTTCAGGTCCTTCATCTTGTCATCGGCGCAGGCCTCCTCGAGTTGGACGAGCGATTCGACGCCGAGTTCCTCGTATAGCTGTTTGATTCGTTTTGCGCCAAGGCCGGGGATGCCAAACAATTCGAAGAGCGTGTCGGGGAACTTGGCGCGGAGTTCCTGGTGGTATTCGAGTTTGCCGGTCGTGACCAGTTCCTCGATCTTCTGTTCGAGCGCGTCGCCGACGCCTTTGATTTCGCGCAGCCGCTTTTCCTTTACCAACGTCTCGATATCGTCTTCGTGCTGATCGAGGGCCCGCGCGACATTCTCATAGGATCGCGACTTGAACGGATTCTCGCCGGACAATTCGAGGAGAATGGCGATTTCTTCGAGAACCTTTGCGACATCTTTTTTGTTCATCGATCTCTCGTGCGTAATGGCCGGAACCGTGGCCGGTATTGTGTGGGATGGACTGCGTCGAATCTACCGCAAACGGTGTCAAAAACCAAACCGCGGTAACGGCGGTCTAGCAGATGAGAAACGTTTCGTTCTGGTGCCGCAGGGCAGTGGAGTATTCGTAGTATGCGCTGGAATCGTCGTTGGATCTTCTGTGTAGTGACGGTATTTTCGCTTGGTATCGCCGGGTGTGGACTCAAGAACGGCGGCATCGAGTTCGGACCGGTCTCCTTCTCCCTGCCCGTGGCGGCGGGAGTTTTTGAGGAATCTGTCTACCCAGAAGCCGCTGCGCTGCCCCTTGCATCCGGGGTCGTCGAGATGGACCTGTGCACCTTGCCGACCGAGGACGAATTGACCGAAGTATTCCGGCAGGCGGGGGAGATCGACCTCAGCAGTTTCGTGGAACTGAGCCGCGTCGAACTTCGCCGGACGGTACTTCATGCCTCGTCCGGCGACTTCCGGGACGTGAAGGCCATCCAAGTCTACTTCGTCCCACGCTACGGGAGCCTATTCAATACCGTCAACCTGGGTGGCGCGTTTTCCCTGACCGGTTTCGGCGACACCATCGAGATTGAGCCGAACAACGACGTCGACCTGCTCGAACTGATTCGCGAAAACGACGCCATTCCCGGCGCGGATTGCCCGAAGCTGCGGGTCCGGGTCACGGGTTCCGTGCCGGATGAGGCCATTGTCTGGGACGCCCAAATTGACGTAGACGCATACGCCCTGCTCGATGTATTCTAGCGCTGGCCCTGGTTCCTGACGAGACCCTTGCTGTGCTATTCGTATCTCGACTTGCCAGATAGGCCGTTCCGTTCCTGCCGTATCGTGCGTTTTCTGTGTCCTGGGTTACGAGGGTGTGGCTATGCGTGCGTATGCTCTGTGTCTGGCATTCAACGGCATTTCATTTCAATCGCTGCTCGGGGCAGCAATCCTGATTTCGTTCGCCATTCTTTCCGGATGCGGTGGAGACAACGCTACCGGGACTACGCCTGCGGGTGCCGGTGCGCCTGCGGGGCAAGAAGCTTCGGCGTCTCAAGCAGCGCCCGAACGTGGCGTCGGGAGTCCGATTCGTGAAGGAGGGGCGCTGAAGCTCAATACACCGGCTGGCCCGGTGGATGTGCCCGTAGAAGAAGCCCAATACGTGAACACCGACGAAGGCTATTCGGACTACGTGGAGGTCTGGGGCAACGGACTGAGCCTCACGGCGCAAGTCGGCGGGAAGGTCGACGAAAACGACCGGGAACAACTCCAGTACCAGAGCCTCGCAGGCAAGCCCTTGCCGATTCAGCTCCTCGATCCGGAGAACGGTGAACCCATGACGATTGAGATCCCCGGCTCCGGTTCGTACACCATCCTGGGCGGGGCGCTGGTCGTGGAGAATTTCGAGCACGGCCCGTCCACGGTCGATCGATGGCAAGGCCGCGTGGATCTCACGCTTCAGACGGTTCAGGGTCCGATTGCGGTCACGGGGACGTTTTCGTTCGGGATTGTGCCCGTCTGGTAGCTTTGCGCTTCTTCGAGGAGGAGGCGCTTCCGTCGCGAACGGCATCGCCGAGACCGAGTGCAATTGCGAGCACTTCGCTCATGCGCGACACGAAGTGGATCGTCAATTTCTTCTTGGCGCTCTCGGGTACGTCGACGAGATCGTTCTTACAGCGCACTGGAAGGACGACTTCCTTGATACCCGCGCGGGACGCGGCCAGTACTTTTTCCTTGATCCCGCCGACGGGCAGGACTAAACCGCGCAGGGTTATCTCACCCGTCATCGCCAGGCCGGTCTTTACTGTCTTGCCGGTGAGGAGAGACGTGACCGCAGTTAGGATCGTCACGCCCGCGCTGGGTCCGTCCTTGGGGACCGCGCCCGCGGGCACGTGGATATGGATGTCGAACTTGCCGAACTCCTCCGGGTCGATTCCTAGGTCCTTGGCGTTGGCCCGCACGTAACTCATGACGGCCTGTGCGGATTCCTTCATCACATCGCCCAGTTGGCCCGTCAACACCAGTCCGCCCTTGCCCGGCATACGCGTAGCCTCGATGAAGAGGATGTCGCCGCCCGTCGCGGTCCAGGCCAGGCCCGTGGCCACGCCGGGAATGCGCGTGCGTTCGGCCACTTCGCGGTACACTTTCTGATTGCCGAGGTACTTGGGCACGTCGCTGGAATCAATCGTAATCGGCTTGCGCCGGCCTTCGGCGAAAGTTCGCGCACAACCGCGGCAGACATTCGCGATTTCCCGCTCGAGATTGCGGACCCCCGCTTCGCGCGTGTAGCCGTTGATGATCAAGCGCAACGCAGCCGCCGAGAACTTCAGGCGCTTTTTATCCAATCCGTGGGCATCGAGTTGTCGTGGCACGAGATACTTCCGCGCGATGTGGAGCTTCTCTTCCAGGGTATACCCCGGGATCTCGATGATTTCCATGCGGTCCCGCAAGGCCCAGGGAATCGTATCCAACATGTTCGCCGTGGCGATGAACATGACCTTTGACAGATCGTAGGGCACGTTCAAGTACAAATCCGAGAACGTGTCGTTCTGCGCCGGATCTAACACTTCGAGCAGGGCAGAAGACGGGTCGCCCCGAAAGTCGGAACCCAGTTTGTCGATCTCATCCAGCATAAAGACAGGATTGTTCGACTGCGCCTTGCGGATGTTCTGGATGATGCGCCCTGGCAGCGCGCCGACGTAGGTCTTGCGGTGCCCGCGGATCTCGGCCTCGTCCCGCATCCCGCCGAGCGACATGCGCACGAATTTGCGGCCGAGCGCGCGCGCGATCGATTGTCCCAAGGACGTCTTGCCGACTCCCGGCGGACCAACAAAACAGAGGATGGGTCCCGCGGCGTCTTTCTTGAGTTTGCGTACCGCGAGATACTCCACGATACGCCGTTTCACCTTGTCGAGACCGTAGTGGTCTTCGTTCAGGATGGCCTCGGCGCGTTGCGTATCCAGATTATCCTCGGTGGACGTATTCCACGGGAGTTCAACAATCCAATCCAGGTACGACGAGATGACGTGGTACTCCGCGCTCGCCTCGTTCATCTGGCTCAGCCGGTTCAATTCGCGGAGCGCTTCCTTCTTGACCTCTTCCTTAAGGCCGAGGGCCTCGATTTTCTCGCGGTACTCCTCGACTTCCGGCTTCGCCCGGTCGGCCTCGCCCAGTTCATCCTGAATCGCTTTCAGTTGCTGGCGCAGAAAATACTCCCGCTGGCTTTTGTCGATGGAACTGCGCACGTCGTTGCGGATCTTGTCCGACAACTCCATCATCTCAACTTCTTTGGCGAGGAGGAAGGTCAATCGCTCCAGCCGTTTCTTGCGGTCCGTTATCTCCAGAATCTTCTGCTTTTCTTCCACGGCGATGTTCAGATTGCCCGCCACGAGGTCGGCCAGGAACCCCGGATCGTCGATATTGTCGAGCACCTGGGACGCCGCGTCCGGAATATCCGGCGACAAGCTGATCAAACGGGACATCTGCATGCGGACCGCCGTTGCGAGCGGTACGAGTTTTTTCTCGTCTCCGGTGGAGTCCTTCAATAATTCGGCGTGGACGACGGTGTACGGCTCGCGCTGTTCCACCCCCGCGACGCGAAACCGCCGCAGGATTTGGATCACCACGTTCATCGAGCCGTCGGCGACGCGCTGCATCTGGAGGATGCGTCCCGCGCTTCCGATTTCGTATGCATTGTCGATGGATTTCGAGTCGCTCTCACCGTTCCGCCGCGTTAACAGGCCGACGTACCGGGAGCCCATGATCGCGTCGTCGATCAGTTTCGTGTCGTTCTTGCCGTTGATCCGAAACGGTAAGACGGACATGGGAAACGCGACCTGCCCCGTAAGAATCAGGATCGGCAGGTTCCTGGGAATCTCCGCTCCGGGATCGGAAGGGAGCTCGATTGCAGTGCTGGGCAAATCACTCATGATGAGACTTCCTGAAAACCTGTATCGTTAGGTAGCCGTCGGCGAAGTCGGCCTCGATGCGTTCCGTCGCTGCGCATTCCGGTAACCGGACGTATCGGGCAAATTGTCCGTATGGGATCTCCATAAGATGCACATGCTGCGTATTCTCCGGCAGGCGCTTGTTGCGGGTGCCTTCGATGCGCAGAACGCCGTCTGTGACGGACACGCGGATGTCCGACTTGTGCACCCCGGGCAATTCGACCACGATAACAACGCTGTCTTCCCGTTCGAAGATGTCCGCTAATGGCTGCCACGTGGACGACCCGATCTGGTCGAGGTGCGCTGCGCCCTCCAGATCGCGCATGATGCCTTGCATCCGGTTCAGCATGTCGTTCAAGTCACGCATGGTTCATATTCTCGGGCCAGAAGAGTATTCCCCATTAGCATACGAGCGAGGAGGGGGTGTCTACAAGGGGAACACACGGACCGATCCCGTCATTCCGGGAGGCGTCAGAGGACGAGAATCGCAAGATTTCTCATTCCGTTCTCATGGGCGCGATGCGAATGAAATCGCCCGTCAGTTATGGTGCAGA
>JAHDWY010000106.1:0-5551 GCA_023384315.1 Candidatus Hydrogenedentota bacterium
ACCTCCTGCGTAACCAGATGGAACTATTCAACTTTTAACCGGACAGCAGTGATCTGAGATCTCAGATTTAGAAAAGGCGATACCAAGGCGTGTAGCCACAAAGGAACACAGAGAACGCAAGAAGGTGAGAACTCGTTACACTTGCGTTCTATGCGTTCTGGACAATTTACAGATGCAATGGGCCATTGTAGTTGAGCATCTGCAATTCATTACGCGAAACACGCGAGATCCCGTGGAAACCAAGAGGCAAGCCCGAAAGGGATTCTCCCCTTGTGGTTGAACCTGGGGATATTCTCAAATTCGTAGCTGTTTAGCTGAATGGCGTGGCATTCATCGAAACGCCGAGACCTGCGTAATCCCCCCACCGTCATCCCCTCATACCCTCGCGGAGGCGGGGGGCAGGCGGGGACCCATCTTCGGCCAACCAAGCGCGACGGACAACCGGCCCGCAGCCGCGCCTTACCCACGCCGCCAACAAAGACGGACCCCCGCCTGCGCGGGGGTGACGGTGGGGTGTGAAAAGCGCTTTGCCAATCGGCTAAACAATTACTCAAATTCGAGAACGGAATCGGGATCGCAGATCGATCCCGATCCCGATATTTTCAGAGCCCGGCAGAAGGGTTTTGTTACAGCCGGTGTTCGCGTTCGAGTTCGTTGCAGAGGTTGGTCCACTGCTCGAGTTCGGGGATACCGGGTTTGCGCTTGCCGAAGATGATGGCGAGGTCGCGGCCGCCGGCGTCGAAGAGTTCAATCCCGGTGACGACGCCATCTTTTGTGGGCTTGCGCGTGAGCCACGCTTCGGCGACGCCTTCTTCGCGGAGGTGCAGATTGAAGTCGGGGTCCATGATGTTGAACCAGCCGGGCACGTCGAACAGGCGCGCGATGGGGCCGGTGTGGATCTGGATGCAGCCGTGATTGCCGACGAATACCATGATGGGGAGTTCGGTCTCGGCAGCCCGGGTGAAGACGCTCCGATGGATGTCCTTCGGCATGGGGACAGCATAGGGTTCACCGACGAGGCGGAACGCCTGGGTGCGGCCGACCTTGAACTTCTTCAGCATGGGATAGAAGTCGTGCGTGTCTTGGAGATTCGCCCATGTGTCTCGCAGTCCGCTCGCATCGATGGCTTCGTCGGGTTCGGTGGAAACCGCGGCGATCGCGGCGGAAACCGGCTGGTGCGGGTTCTGATTGACGGAACGGAACGCGCCGACGACATCGTCGAAGGCATCCGCGGCTTCGTCGCCGACGAAGACCTTGTGGATGTGGTGTCCCGCGGCGTCGAAGAACTGGATGCTGTGTTTGTATCCTTTGCTTTCGGGATTGTGCGCGGCGAAGGCCATGGACCAGTTCTTCATGAAGAGGCGGAGGTCGATGCCTTCGTCGAGCACAAGGCCGGTTTGATCGTGGAAACTTACGGGGCGGTAGTTCCCCTTTCGCTCGTGGACGATGTGCTCGTTGCGCGTGATGGTCATGACGCGGCCAAGGTTTTTGAACTGCTTCAGCAGTTCCTGCCAATCGCCGTCGAGGCGGGTCACGCTGTCGCCGCATTCTACGGCGAGGAGTTCGGCTTCGCTGACGCCGAAGGCGTGGGCCGCGTCGTGGCGAAAGGCGCGGCGGTTCTCGGATTGGTACACCTGCCAGCGGCGGCGAAGATCCGCCACCCGGGTGAATTCACGTGTTGTCGCAGTCATAGCGTCACTCCTTGATGTGAAGTCGTTAGACCCCAAACGGGGGATTCTTTCGTACTGGAATTCGCGGCCCCGATGGGCACGACCCAGGGACACCCGGACGGGTGCCGCCAGATCACGCATTCGAGGCCGAAACAGGTCCGGATGTTTTCGGGGGTCAATACCGATTCCGGATCGCCTAATGCCGCTGACTTGCCACTGTTCAGGAGCAGCATGCGGTCGGCGTAGGACGCGGCGAGATTGAGGTCGTGCAACACGGCCACGACGCATCCTCCCTCGTCGGCAAACTGCCTGCACCAAACCATGAGTTCGATTTGGTGCAGGGCGTCCAGATGGTTCGTGGGTTCGTCGAGCAACAACAGGCGGGGCTGTTGCGCCGCGACTCGGGCCATATCGACGCGGCGCCTCTCGCCGCCGGAGAGGGTCGGGTAGGTCCGTTGCGCGAGATCGGTCACGCCAAGGTCTCCCATGGCGCCGGCGGCGACGCGGTGATCTTCACCGCTGAAAGCCCAACCCCCGTGCCACGGCGTGCGGCCCATGAGCGTCACCTCATAGGCGGTGAAGGGAAACCCGGTGTTCATCTCCTGCGCGAGGCAGGCGCGAATGCGGGCGAGTTCCTCAATTGCAATCGTTGAGACCGGCGTCCCTTCGAGGGTCACGGTACCGGAAGCGGGCTCCAGTTCGCCGGACAACATACGGACCAGGGTGGATTTGCCGGAACCGTTCGCGCCGGCGATGACCCAGAACTCGCCGGGATCGGCGTGTAGCGACACGTCGCGCACGAGCCAGCGGCTCTCGACCCGGTATCCCACGCGATCAACGCTAAGCATAGAAGGCCTCGCGCCGGTTTCGTACGAGCAGCCAGAGGAAGAACGGCCCGCCGACGAATGCGGTGAGCACGCCGACGGGAATCTCGGCGGGTTGCGCGACCGTGCGGGCTGCGGTGTCGGCGCCGATGAGCAGGATGGCTCCGCCCAGTGCGGCGCTGGGCAGGAGCCAACGGTTGTCCGCGCCGCAACAGAGACGAAACAGGTGCGGCACAACGAGTCCGATGAATCCCACGCCGCCCGCGGCCGCTACCGAACCGCCCACCGCGAAGGCGGCGCCCCAGATAATGCGGCGCTGCAGGGCGTGAACGGGCACGCCGAGATGGAAGGCATCCCGTTCGCCGAGGGCGAGGGCATTGAGCTTGCCGCCCAGAGGCACGAGCAGGATGAGCCCGAGCGCGATGGGCGGCACTACGGCAAAGGCCAATGCCCAATTCGCCGACGTCATGCCACCCAACTGCCAGAAGGTGATCCCGCGCAGCTCTTCCTCGTCGCTGAGAAAGGCGAAGAGGCCGATGCCGGCAAAGGCAATCGCATTGAGGGCAATCCCGGTCAACAGGAGCGTCGACATTTGGGTGGCGCCTCCGGCACGCGCAATACGCCATACCGTCCAGACGATGGCCAAGCCGCCCACGAAGCCTGCGATTGGAAGCCCCCACACCGCGAGCAGGCCGGAGGCGCGTGCAAAGACGATCCACGCGGAGACCGCGAGGCCCGCACCGGCCGTAACGCCGATGAGGCTCGGGTCCGCGAGGGGATTGCGAAACATGCTTTGCAGCGAGGCGCCGCTGACGGCGAGGGCCGCGCCTACCAACCCCGCGATGAACACGCGGGGCAGGCGGATGTACAACAGGATGCGGTAGCCCTCGTCTTCGAGATGGCCCCACAGGATCGCGGGGATTCGCAAGGCGTCGATGGGATACGCACCGGCGGCGGCCGCGACGCAGATCACGGCTGGAAGCGCCAAGGCCAGCGTCAAGAGCGTAATGCGATAGGCGCGCGAGACGTTCATGGATCTACTTTTGCGACCGCGTCGCGGGGTTGATAGAGGCGTTTCCACAGGGTGAGGGCGGCTTCACCCGTGCGGGGGCCGAATCCGGAGAGCAAGACGTCGTCCATGGCGACGATGCGTTTATTCTTGCCGGCGGGCGTTTCCTTGATGCCGGGACGTTGGAGGAGCGCGTCCACGCCACCACTCGCTTCCAGTCCGTCCGCGTAGCAGAGGATGACGTCGGGTTGCGCCGCGACAACGGCCTCGGGATTGAGCGTCTTGTATCCCTCCAACCCCGGGATCGCAAAGGAGCCTCGCGCCAGTTCCACCATGGCGGCGGCGTTGCTGTCTTCGCCCATCATCATCGCCATGCCGGGTCGAAGGTAGAGGATGAGCACGCTGGGTCTCGGTTGGTCGCCCATCTCCTTGACGGCGCGTTCCAGTTCGCCCATGTCCTTGTCGATGGCGTTCTTCAGCTCAATGGCTCGCGCTTGTTTGCCGAGACGTTGGCCGAGCACGTCGATGCGCTCTTTGGCGATATCGACGCCCGGTTCATCCGGCAGGCGGACGACATCGACATTGGCCTGCTCCAGCAGGTGCATTCCGGGACCGCTCATGGCGCGGTTCCGGCCGGTTACGAGGGTTGGCCGTTCCGCGAGGACGGCCTCGACATTAATCTGATGCCCGTCGCTGATGACGGGCAAGGACTGGGCGGCTTCCGGATAGATCGATCCGGAATCGCGGGCGACGACTTGATCGCCCACGCCGAGGGCGTAGAGGGTTTCGGTCGTGCCGGCGTCGAGACTGACGATCCGGGGTTCGGCGCTTATGGCAAGGGGGGCCGCACCCGCACCGAGTGCGAGGACGGCGATGGTGAATGCAGTTATCGCAGGAAGTTTCATTGGGGGATTCCTTTTCTGCGAGGAGCCGTTAGCTGCCATGTTCGTCGAGCTGACCGAACACGCGGGCGACGCCCGGAAGGGCCGGCACGTCTTCCTGGTATCTCACGAATTCGACGTGACCGTCGAGGTAGAGCACGTTGGATCCACCCGGTACGTGGTTGTACTCGCTGGGGACGGTGCTCAACCGGTCAGTCATGATCCAGATTGCGCTCTGGGACTGGGCGCTGGAGGCGGGGTTGTTGATATCCGTAACAAGGAAACGCTCGATACCTTCACGGAGACGGAAGATGGTGTCGCCGCCCGCGTTTCCATTTCCCGGGCTGATCGAACCGAGATCGATATCCGCGCCGGCGTTGCCCGCGAAGAAGTCGCCGATTGCCATGGCGATTCCCCAGACCAACTGGGCGGGACCTTCGCCGGTGGCGGCCGAAGTGAGCGTGGAGATCGGTTCCGTGGGGAATTCGGGCCCGACCCGGTCGAAGATGTACCCGCTGTACCAGTAGCTCTCGTCGGCCAAGGGTAAACCGCGGTCGTTCGAGAACTGGCTAAACGGCGGACCCGGGATGGGCGCGAAGCACACGCGGTAGATTTCGCTTTCACCAGTAACAGGGTTGTTGAAGTCTTCCGGACTTAGGGAAGAATCGGAAGGGCACACCATGATCGCAGGGTCGGTCAGGTATTCGGGATGGATCTCGGACATCTGGGGATTCAGCCAGTGTGTCGGCGCGCCGACGAAGGTCTGGGCGGGAGCGACCAATGCGCCCGTGTCGCAGTTGACAATGGGTTCCCATGAAGTTTGCATCTTGGGAAGGTGATCGCCGTTGCTCTCGGAGGCGTACATTTTGAAGACCAGTCCCCATTGTTTGAGGTTGTTCTGGCAACCGGCCCGGCGGGCGGCTTCGCGGGCGCGGGCGAGGGCGGGTAGCAGAATCGCGGCCAAAACGCCTATAATGGCAATGACGACCAGCAGTTCGATCAGGGTAAATCCACGGTTCGTCTTCATAGGTGTCTCCTGCTGGGCCTGTCGCGCGGGAAATCCCGATAGATTTGCCGATCCGAGGGATTTCAGCCGGCAGGCCCGGTTCTATTTTTGAAGTTAACTGGGGTGTTTGAAACAGGTTACTTACGTAGCGGGAAGCATCA
>JAHDWY010000106.1:5561-9920 GCA_023384315.1 Candidatus Hydrogenedentota bacterium
CATAGGCGACCTCCAAGCAGCTAAGCCCACGCAGCATATGGAGAGCATACATCAGAACTATATAAAAATCAAGCGATTTTTATATATTACATCTGTTCACTATATATAACTTGTTGCGCCCGCGCCCATCCGCCCACTGTGCTAGAATTAGTAACAGCAAGGAACCGCATGGGATGGAGGGTGGAGGGATGAAAACGATTGGAGAGATCATCGGGACCCGGGAGCCGTACTTCGTTGAGCCGGAACAAACGGTGCGGGAAGTCGTCGAGTACCTCGCAACCAAGGGTGTGGGGGCGGTTGCGGTGTGCGAGAACGGCGCAGTAGTCGGCGTGTTTTCGGAGCGGGATCTTGTGCGGCGGGTGGTTGCCGAAGGACGCGATTCGCAAACCACGCGCATTCGCGAAGTGATGACCGGGGAAGTTGTCTCCGTTTCCATCGAGGATTCACACCACGTAGCGAAGGCGCTTATGCTCGACAAGAAGTTCCGTCATCTTGTCGCAATCGATCGCGAGAAACGGTTTCGGGGGTTCGTTTCGATGCGGGAACTGTTGGAAGTTGATCTGGCCGAATCGAGAGCGTTAATTCATTCGCTCAATGACGGGTACTACGAGCACCAGTTCAAGCCTGGCGATTAAGCGTGGCGAGCGCTACCCGGGGTGGGCGCCTCCACGGCAAAGTAACAGGGAAAGCCATCCCGTTAGTCGTACGGGATGGCCAAGGTATCAGGCTTTTCAAAACCACCGCTAGGATTGCGCGTCAGCGGCATGCTCTTGGATCTCTTCTCCACCTTCTTCGACGTCCTCGCCGAAACCGCGGATGGTATTGCAGCCGCTCAATGCTAGAAGCACAACGGCAAGACTGATTACGCCTGCTCTCTTCAACAATCCGATGATTCTGTTTTCCATGTTCGCCGTCCTTTCTATTGCGGACAACCGACACCGTAGCCCGTATGTGCGTATCGCGGACCTTGGTCCACGTCGGACAAGTAGTGCGCCTTAAACCACCGGGCGTCTTCCAATCAGTCCACTGATTAGAAAGACGAGGAAAAGCACGAGGAACACATAAAACAGGATTTGCGCAATGCTTGCGGCCGCGCTCGCGATGCCGCCGAATCCGAACAACATCGCCACCAACGCCACGATGAAGAACACCAAAGCCCAATAAAGCATAGGGAACCTCCCTTCACACGTTGCTGTGTTTGATGTCACCGGAAGGAGAGGTGCAAGCCGTGTGCCAAGAATTCGTGGTGTGATTCTCGCCAATACTGCGGACTTTCGCGCGCGCCCGGGGCGGGGATCGTATAGAACAGTTACAGTCTGTATAGATCCCATGCCATCCCCAGAATGGATCGGTGGTAAATAAACGGTTTGTGATTGGCACATGATTTGCGCTCTCCGAAGGCACCTCAAACTGGAGGTTGCAGCATGCGACACATCATGAGGCTCATGACGAGTGCTTCGGTGGCGCTATTAGCAGCCGGATGCCAGTACGGCGAACCGGATCGCGACGACGCCAGTGGAAGGAGTTCGGACGTGGCCGAGGAGACACGGGCTTCGCAAGAAGAACTGGTAGATGAAGGTTCGCACGCAACGCCGGATCAGGAAGGCCTTACAGCGATCGACCACGTTGCGGCGCGCGAAAAGTTTAATGAAGAGCTTGACCAATTAAACGCGCGAATCGATGACGCCGCCGAAGCGTTGAGTCGAATGGGCGAGGATGCTGGAGATGACCTCAACGAGGCGTTAGCTGAACTGAGAATGGACCGCGACGCCGTTGCGAAAGACATTGAAGATATCAGGAAGGCGTCCGCTGAAATGGTGGCAGTCGCCGTGGAAGCCGTCCGGGAAGGACTGGACGAGTTGGGCGACGCGTTGGAGAATTTATCTGCGGAACTCAAGGAAACTTGACGCCTCGCCGGCCGTAACGGCTGGCCGGAGCGTCTTGTAGAGCTTCACTCCCCCCCAACCCCGCTGTGGCGTGCCCGCCGGTTCTCCCAGAACCGGCGGGCGCTCCGCTTCTTGACGCGTCGGTTTGTGCGGGCGGAGCCGATACGCGACACCATGAAACGGCGCCACGCCGTTGCGTTCGACGCGACGCCGGTGGGGTATTCGATTCCGTTTACTGCAATCTATCGACTAATTCGGACATTTCGCGTTCGACTTGCTCGCGGGATTCGCCGTACTTGGCTTGAATCGTTCCCAACAGCCGATCGCGCTGGCCTTTCATTTGGTCCAGTTCATCGTCGGTCAAGTCGCCCCATTTCTCGCGGAGTTTTCCTTTGAACACGCCCCAATTGCCTTCAATCTGATCCCAATTCATAGTGTCTCCTTTCTACACGTGGATCCGCATGCCTCAGTGGAGCGTGCAAGAGTTGAGCCAGCTATGCAGACCAATCGTCACCGTGGAGGTCCGGGGGAGAATCGAATCGCGGGTTGGGCTAGCGTGAATTGTCGCGGGGCGTAATCCCGAGCACGATATTGAACTGGGCGGCAAGCTCGCCAGTCGCGGATTCGGGTATGGGTGTGAAATCGACAAGCACGGCGTCGCGGGATTCGCCTTCCGGTATGGATTGAAGGATTCCATCGCGCGCGTTCATGGGGTGTCCCTTGACGTAGCATTGGGTCGTGAATGTTTCGTGACCCGGAACCGCTACGGCCACGTGGATGTGCGGAGTCCGCTGGAAACTACCGGGAGCGTAGGGCACCGGTTTGATGGTGCGGAAGCGGTACTCGCCGGTGGACCCGGTTTCGAAGCGGCCGAAGCCTTGAAAGTGCCGATCCAACCGCTCCTGGCCGGGGCTTCCCGAGTGGATGTAGACCCCGTTGTTATCGACTTGCCAAATCTCCACGACGGCTTTGTTGACGGGATTGCCTTTGGGGTCGATCACCCTTCCGCTGAGGTGCGAGATCTCACCGACCGCGGGCGTCGTAGAGTCGCCGAGGATGATGAGGTCATTGTCGCGGTCCAGGGGAAGGTGATCGGGATAGAAGGGTCCTTTGGTCTGTCGCGGGGTCAGCGTAAGGGCCTCCGCGAACGCACCTGGGACTGTCAAGAACGCGGCACTCAGGGCGACGCGTTCGAGAAATGTTCTCCGTTGAATCCGCACTGACGATGCCACGGTGCCCTGCCCTCTTCTCCGGAACCCTTGTTTGTGTTTAGGAGAACATCCTGCCGCAGTGAATGATTCCGGGCCGGAACGGCTTGCAGCACGTTCCGGCCCGATGCAAAAACTGTGGTCAGGAAAGCACTCCGGGCAGCTTAGCCCTCTTGCCGGCCAGCGTCATCGTCGTCACGCCGGTCACCCCGCCCCTCGCTGCCGCTCTCACCACCACCACGGTTACCGCGATACGTGGTCGCTGTTTTCCAGGTAGCGAGTTGCTCTTCGGACAGCACTTCAGCAAGGGCGGTATCGAGACTCGATTTCGATTCCTGAGCCTTGGTCCGGACCGATTGCCAGTCCTGCTGCGCGAACGCTTCGCGCATGGCAGCATCCGATTCGACGACGTACCCTGCGACGAGTTCGAGAGCCTTGTTGAGTTTTTCATCCTCCAACCCGAATCCCGCGAGGGTGTTGGCCATACGATCCCATTGGCGGCTAAAGGTGCCCAGGGTGGCGGTGGCCTTTTCGGCCGCGTCGGGCGAGAGAAACTCCGCCAGTGCGGTCTTCAGTTTAGCCCGCTCTTCATCGGCGGCTTTCCGGTAGGCTTCGAAACGGCCCGGGCCGCGCTCGCCGGAATCTGCCAGCTTGGCGACGGCGGCTTCGAGGCTCGACCGGCTCGCGCTGTATACCTCGGCCACCTTGACCGCTTCGTCCATGGTGAGGTCGAGACTGGCGGCAACGCCTTTCGCCTGCAAGGTCCATGCGGCTTCCCGGTCGGCATCGGAAAGGCGAGAACCGCCAGGCCCTTGCGCGTGCGCAGGGAATGAGAATGTGGCCGCTACCGCAATCACTGAGGCAATGGCGAGACTTCGGGGTAACGTGTATCGAAGGTACGGAGTCATCTTGCGTTCTCCTTATGGGAATTCGTGCACCTGCGGCCATAGCGTACAATGCCGCACCACCTGTGGAACCCCGGCCGGCCCGTCTGAGTTCCGCGGACAACTTGCAGTGAAACCCCACCACGGGGGTTGCCGGAACGAGAAAGTCCCCCTAGAATGAAGGGGCTGTTCCCCATCTGGTACATGGAGAGTTCCTATGGCGACCATCACGTTTACCCTGAACGGTGCCGATCAGACTGTGGAGACCGACCCCGAACGGCCACTCCTGGAGGTTCTCCGGGAGGACCTGGATCTGACTGGAACCAAATACGGATGCGGCGAAGGGAGTTGCCGGTCATGCACGGTCCTCGTGGATGGACG
>JAHDWY010000107.1 GCA_023384315.1 Candidatus Hydrogenedentota bacterium
GCAACAGCGCGCAGCCCGCGGCAGTTGGCGGATCAAGTCATCGAGATGGTCCGCGATTGCCGGCTGGCCGAACGGTTGCGTGAGAACGCATTGGCCCTCGTGTACGACCGCTTTACAACCAGTGCCATGGTCGCGGGGAATTCGGAGGTGTACGAAACTGTGGTGCGAAGCGGGTAGCCGTTCCAGGTCCCGTACGTGGTCGGGCACGGGATGCCGGTGAACCGAACATCAGGCAGGCCGGGGTTTCGCGATGGAAGCTTCATCAAAACTTAGCGTGCTCGCTTACACGTGCAAGCGAACCAACTTGCAAAGATCCGGAAACTTACCTATACTAAAACCTCGTTTCGTCAGGACATGAATGGGCCTGCAAGGCTCGCAAGGTCGCTGATGGCGATTCTTAACCGGTTAGACTTTTTCGATGCGTTTAACAGCAGATCCCCGTCCGGTGCGGGGGCCTATTATTCAGGAGGTGAATATGTTGAAGAAAATGGTGTTGGGGCTGTGTTCGGTATTGTTGGTCTTCGGCGCTGCCGGTTGTGGCGGCTCGGAGGGTGAAGCTGCCCGTACAAACGCGCTCGAGGAAGCCGATAGCCGGCCGGGTCGCGGTCTGAGCAGGGGCGAGCGCGAGCAGCTCGAAGAAGCGCGGCAGGAAGCGCAGCAGGCGCAGGAAGCCGGCGCAACCGAGTAAGCGTTACCCGGGCATGGCAGATTCATCGCCGTGTCTGATCGGTCATGGCGCGGCGCGTTCTGGCGTCGAACTGCGAAGTGTATTTCGCAATCCCCGGACTCGTCTGACGGCCACGGGTGCCTCTCGCGTCCGGCACGTGTGAGCGCAGGGGGTTCGTCTGGTGCAAACCAGGGAGCCCCCTGTGTGTGTTTTATGTCCTATCCCCTGCTCGCCTTCTGCTAAGTCCTTGCACCGATGTTGGGAAGGCACCCTCCTGTCTTGAACCCGGATTCCTCATCGCCTCATGGCACGCGGAGATATGTCGAACCATGTTAGTGCCGTGAGAAACGCGCGTTAAGTACCTCATCGAGGGGAGGTGAATCGCAGTTCCTCTTGCCGGAGAATCACAGCGGAACGACAGGGAGATCGGACTGCCTTCCCCGTCCACGGGAGGAGTGCCGCCGACGAAATCCTCGACAAGGCGATTTCGGAACGACGCCAAAGACTTTCCAGATGGTAGCACCCGTGGGGAAGTGGCCAAGCTTACGTTCACGCAATCATTTCGAAAGCTGGCGCCCCGACGCGCCTTACAAAAAGAATCTGGGGCTCTCTTTCGAGAGCCCCAGAGATCTTCACTTCACCTTGAGTCCGTTACGTGCGGGCACTTGCGAGAAGTCCGCGCATCGCACGAACCACTCGGTTTACCACGAGGAGTTGTTCATATTCTCGGGCGTAAGGAACCAGGTCCGCGTGGCCAGTTCACCCGGGTACCGGATGAATTCGACGTGGCCGTCCATGAACAGGACGTTCACACCACCCGGAATGTGGTTGAACTCGTACACTTCATCGGTCGCGCCCGTCACGGGATCGTAACCATCGACGAATGCTTCGTCACGCAGCAACAGGATGTCGGACTGGGCTTTCGCCGAGCCGGCAGGATTGTTGATGTCGGTGATCATGAAGCGCTCGACGCCTTCACGCATGTTGAAGAGCGTCCATTCACCGGTCGACGTGACTACTTCTTCGATGTCATCGCCACCATCCTCGTGGGTGCGATCGTAGAACGCATCCGAAAGGATCGCGAGGTCATCAAACGCATCGACTTTGTCCGTCGACATGGCCGTCGGCGGAACTACGACACCGGTGTAGCAATAGGTGTCATAGAAGAAGCTGGGGGCGCACACGCCGGCGGCCAGCGCTTCACCACCAGGGGCGCAGCTCTGATCCGGCTTAGCTTGACCGTCGGAACCAATCACAACATCCTGCGCGTTACCAGCGGTCTCGGAGCCAGCAACGTCGAACATGCGCTGACCAAGAGCCTTCAGGCGGAAATGGTTGCTGTTACGCCACGTGGAGTGAACGCCGCGCATTTCGACGTAGTCGTAGGTCTGGCCTTCACCCGGAGGGGTGGAGGGGCAGTCATGCAGGTTGTAGTCGGTGTTGTATTCCGGATAGATTTCGACCCAGCTGATGTTGCTCCACCAGCGGACGTCCGTATACGCACGACGGTAGTCCTGGTACGGCTGCGGGTATTTCTCGCCAGTGCTCTCGTTGGCGAACATCTTGATGACCAGACCCAACTGCTTCAGGTTGTTCTGGCAGCTCGCACGACGGGCAGCCTCACGGGCGCGCGCCAGTGCCGGCAACAAGATCGCCGCAAGAATACCGATGATCGCGATCACGACCAGCAGCTCGATAAGCGTAAAGCCTTTTTTCTTCATGAGAGAAGTTCTCCTGAGTTACTTAGAGTATTGGCTATAAAGCACAATAATGCCGTTCGTTTGGAACAAACCATTCCGAGGGATACGATTCTGACTCTTTGGAAAAGGAAATCACCGAAGCTCGTTTACCCCGATATATCCCTTTCCCTTGCAACACCTCCTTCCCTGACACAAGTGGCAAGTTTGCACGAGGAAAGCGTCGGATTACACCGAATGACGGAATGCACCTCGCGCCCTTTGCGTCACTGTTCAGCCCTTAACAGAAGGATTATAACTCCGTCGTGCTTTTACTCTAGGGTATGGGAGTCCGATTGTCAAGTCCTTTTTTGCCCTCTCATGCTCCGTTTTGGTGATTTCACCACCGCGATCCTTGACCCGCAATGGGGGATATCCGTATATATGAACGGATTGGCTGACCCCATCATCTCCGCGACTGTGCGTCTTGCGGGTGCTGCGTGGCGAGCCAGCAACGGCCAACGGAACTAGCAATACAACAATGAGTTACGTACGGATTGATAGTGTCTCCAAATCCTTCGCGGGCGAATTCGTGCTGCGGGATGTCAATTTCCGCGTCGAAGAGGGCGACAAGATCGGGCTTATCGGCCGCAATGGCACGGGAAAGAGTACCCTTTTCCGGCTTATCCTCGGTGAGTTTGAGCCGGATTCGGGCACGATCGAACGAATGAAGCGGGCGCGCGTGGCCTGTCTCGCCCAGTTGCCGGTACTGAATCCACGCGACACGCTGTTTGACGTGGTCATGCACTCCTTTCGCGAGCTGCTTGACCTGGAGCATCAACTGCGCGCCATGGAAGACCGGCTCGCCCAGGGGGACAACGGTGTGATGGACAGGTACAGCGCCTTACAGGAGACCTTCCAGGTGCGGGGCGGCTATGAGTTTCGCACCAACGCGAAGCGGGTGTTGCATGGACTCGGATTCACCATCGAGGATTTCGATCTTCACGTGTCTGCCCTCAGCGGGGGCCAGCGCACGCGACTCATGCTGGCCCTGGTGCTGTTGCAGGACGCGGACCTCCTCCTCCTCGACGAACCGGAGAACCACTTGGATCTCGAAGCGCGGGAGTGGCTCGAGTCGTTCCTGAAGGATTGGCCGCGGGCCTTCGCAATCATCTCGCACGACCGCCAGATGCTGAACGCCGTCACGAACCGCATTGTGGAAATCGAACGCGGCGAGCTGCGGGGGTTCACGGGGAATTACGACGCCTACATGGCGAACAAGGCGTTGGTACAGGAGCAGCAGCAGAAGGCCTTCGAGCGGCAGCAGGAGTTCGTCGAGAAGGAAGAGCGTTGGATCAACCGGTTCCGCTACAAGGCATCCAAAGCCTCCCAGGTGCAAAGCCGGATCAAGCGCCTGGACAAGCTCGAACGCGTCGATGCGCCGGACAGCGAAGCTTCGTCCGCGCGGTTCTCCCTGGGCGAGGTGGTGCGGAGCGGCGCGATCGTCTTGGAAGTTAAAGGACTCTCCAAGGCCTACGGCGACCTGCGGCTGTACGAGAACGTGGCGTTCCAAGTCGAGCGCGGCGAACGGGTAGGCATCATCGGCCCCAACGGAGCGGGCAAGTCCACATTGTTGCGGCATATCGCGGGCGAACTGGACGCGTGCGCGGGAGCGGTGACGCTGGGGCACAAGGTGCGGCTGGGGTTCTACGACCAGCATCACGAGGGTATGAATCCCGCTGGCGACATCTTCAGCGAGATCAGCCAGGTCCGGACGGACATGACGCCGGAGAAGATCCGCACCTTTCTCGGCCGTTTTCTGTTCACGGGCGAGGACGTGTTCAAACCCATCGCGGCCCTGAGCGGCGGCGAACGCAGCCGGGTGGCCATCGCCAAGTTGATCCTGGAAGGCGCGAATGTGCTGCTGCTCGACGAGCCAACGAACCATCTGGACATCGCCTCGCGTGAGGCATTGGAATCGGCCCTGGAGGAGTTCCCGGGCAGCATCCTGATGGTGTCCCACGACCGGGCCCTCATCGACCGGCTCGTGACGAAGCTGGTTATCTTGGAGCATGGGCATACCCACGTGCATGTCGGCAATTACTCCCACTACAAGTGGAAGCGCGCGGAAACTGAGTCGACCGCGGAACGCAGATCGACCGGCGAAGTATTAAGAATCCGGCGCGGCAAGAAACCGACGCGAGACAAGGCCGCCCAAAAGGAACGGCGCAAGCAACGGAACCAGCTCGAAGATATCGAACGGGACATCGCGGAAATCGAAGAGATGATTACCGCCATCGAAGGCCGCTTTCCCACGCTGGACCCCGCCGACTTCCAGGCGCTCCAGGATCTCACCGCCGAATACGAGGGCCTGAAGAAAGACCTGGGCGACATGTACCAGGAATGGGAACGCCTCGCGGGGGAGTTGGCGGAGTAGATTTCGTGGCATGAGCTATGGACGCTATGGACGGTATGGACGAAACAGGTGCGGGTTCGCGGAACCGCGGTCGTATATGAATCCAGAGAACGTTCGAGTCTGACGGGTCCATATCGTCCATATCGTCCACAATATCCATCCCCCCCAAAGCGAATGCGAAGAACCATGCATACCCGCGATAAGAGTATAATCGTTTGTCCCCCAACGTTCCGGAGTGCCTGAATTGAATATCCCGATCCTATCCGGGTTGCGCGAGTTGGACCGCGCGCCGCGCCAGTTCTTGTATTTCATCGTGTTCAACGTGATTTCCTGGCAGTGCATCGTCGGGAACGCGCTGGTGCTGTTTGCCCGGAGCCTGGATATCCCCGCGTCGTGGGTGGGGTTTCTTATCGCCTTCATGCCCCTGTCCATGTTGCTGGTGTTGGTCACCGTTCCGCTGGTCACCTACCTGGGACCGCGCCGGCTCATGTCGACGGCGTGGGGTTCGCGTTGCGTGGTCATCTGCGCGGTGTTCCTGATTCCCTTTGTGATGGACCGCTACGGGCTGAAACCGGCGCAGTACGTGCTCATGGGCGCAACGCTGGGGTTCTGTCTGTTGCGGGCTATGGGCGGTGGCGGCTGGTTTCCGTGGCTCCATGAGGTGGTGCCGGAGCATCAACGGGGCACCTACTTCAGCACGGAATCCGCCATCACGCAACTCCTGTGGGTGGTGGTGGCGTCCGCGCAGGCGTTCATCCTGCACGAGGACCCCGGGCTGTACCACTTCCTGGCCCTGTACGCCATCGGGATTGCCGCCGGGTTCACCAGCCTCGTCTACATGGTTCGCGTGCCGGGCGGCCGGGGTGTGACTGAACGCGTTTCCATGCACTCGAGCTATGGGGCCTACCGGATTGCCCTGTCCGATCGGCCTTTCCTCCAGTTCGTGGTCGTCGCGACGCTATGCTTTTCGTGCTTGACGTGGCTCTCCGCGGCGCTGGTTCTTTACATGCGCGACGCGCTCGGATACTCGCCGAGGGACATCATGTTGATTACGGCCGCGGGCGGCGCGGGTATCCTTGTCACGATCCGGCAGTGGGGCCGGTTTGCGGACCACTCGGGCAGCGGCCGCGCCATGCTCTTGAGTCTCGTGGGGCACAGCGTCAGCGCCCTGGTATTCCTCATGATCGTTCCCGGCGCCTGGTGGACATGGTGGCTGCTCCCGCCGACGGTGGTGTTCGCGGGCGTGTTCGCAGCGGCCTATACCATGGCCGCCCATCGCGCCATGTTGAATTTTGTTCGTTCACCCGGACGGGTGGCCTACACCAATTTCTGGACCGTAGGCACGTCGCTCGCCCTGGGCATCACACCGATTCTCGTGGGGTACTTGATCGATCATTGGGGACTCTGGGGATACCGCACCTGCTTCCTAGCCTGTGCCATCGGAGGAATCTGCTGCGCAGTGGCGAGCCGATTTGCCGTCCAGGACAGCACCCCGCTCGAACCTTCGCTGAGCCGGCTCGTCAATCCGGCCTTGCCAGTGCGCACGCTCGCACGCATTCTGTGGATCACACTGGGACTGCACGAAAGCGGACGGCGCACAGGGGCGGCGCTTCGTCCGTCAGACCGATCCTGATTTTCCCGATTCCTCGGCGGTGGTTCACGGCATAGCCTAGTCTTCGTTAATGCATTGTATTTGCTTCATTTATATTGTCAAGAATTTCTCCACAAATGAAGATACATATGATATACTCGATTTAGTGCCGACGATTGTCACCGTATTCAGGGGGAATGAAGTAGTGACTTCGACACCGGGCTACCCGCGCACGCCGATGGACCGGGACACGGCGTACGTACCAAGGGGGCAAGTATTTGTGATCCCGGGACGCTGCAAGGGCTGCGGCTATTGTATCGAGTTCTGCCCGCAGCTCGTTCTTTCCACGTCCAGCGACATCAACGCAAAGGGTTACCACTACCCTATCGTCGTGGATGACAAATCGGACGCATGCATCCACTGCGGCTTTTGCGACGTCGTCTGCCCCGAGTTCGCCATCTACACGGAAGAGATTGATGCGCCGGGATCCCAGGCACTGGAGGATGACGATGCCGGGAACCGTTAGCGCGACCGCCAGCACCCCGCCCCGCGTCATGACCGGCGAACACTTCATGGTAGGCGATCACGCGTGCGCGGAAGGAGCTCTCGCCGCGGGCCTAGACTTCTTTGCGGGATACCCCATTACCCCATCCACCGAAATCTGCGAACGGCTCGCGCACCGGCTCCCGCAAGTGGGCGGAACCTTCGTTCAGATGGAGGACGAGCTGGGCAGCATCGCCGCCATCCTGGGCGCGTCCGCCGCGGGCGCGCGCACCTTGACCGCCACGTCCGGCCCGGGCTTCAGCCTCATGATGGAGAACATCGGCCTGGCGGCGATGATGGAGATTCCGTGTGTGATCGTGGATGTGATGCGCGGCTCGCCGTCCACCGGATTGCCTACCTTGGTCGGGCAAGCGGACGTGTTCCAGGCGCGCTGGGGTTCTCATGGCGATTACGGGATTGTTGCGTACTCGCCCTCCTCGCCGCAGGAGTGTTTCGATCTTACCATCCGCGCGTTCAATGTGGCGGACCGTTTGCGCATTCCCGTGTTCGTGTTGATGGACGAAGTCATCGGTCACATGACCGAGCGTGTCGTGATTCCGCCGGCGCAGCAGATTCCCCGCGTGGATCGAAAGCGGCCGTCCCACGAACCCGGCGACGCGGTGTTCCTGCCGTTCAAGGCGGACGCCGATTTGATTCCCCCCATGGCCCACGCGGGCGAGGGGTACAACGTGCATTTCACGGGGCTGACCCACGACGAACGGGGCTACCCGGCGTTGAACGCGCAGACTCACGAACAATTGGTCACGCGGCTGGTCAACAAAGTGGCCGTTCATGCGCCTGAAGCGATCCTGACCGAGGAAGTCGACCTCGACGACGCGGAAGTGGTGGTCGTTGCGTTCGGCTGCACGGCCCGATCGGCACGCCGCGCGGTGGCGATGGCGCGTCAGCAGGGTGTCAAGGCGGGATTGCTCCGGCTGATTTCGTTGTGGCCCTTCCCCGAGGAGCGCGTTCGAGATCTGGGACGGCGGGATGCGGTGAAGCGATTTGTGGTGCCTGAAATCAACATGGGGCAGATGTGCCGCGAGGTGGAACGCCTTACCCATCTGCCCGTGCAGTCCATCAACCGGGCCGGCGGCGCCATGATCACGCCGCAGTCGATTCTGGAGGTGCTTGTGTCATGAGCGTTCCGGCTCCAGCTGCTACCCAATTCGTTGAAGAGCACCCTATCGATACCCTCCTCCGCGCCGACCGCTTTCCTCACATTCTCTGCCCCGCCTGCGGCATCGGCTCCGTCATCCATTGTTACGTACAGGCCATTTCGGAATCGGGTATTGATAAGGCGCAGCACGTATGCGTGTCGGGGATCGGGTGCAGCGGACGCGCGGCGGGCTACATCAACGTCGACAGCTACCACACGACCCACGGGCGCGCGGTACCGTTTGCGCTGGGCATTGCGGTGTACCGGCCGGAATTGTGCGTCACGGTGATCAGCGGCGACGGCGACCTATCGTCCATCGGCGGCAACCATTTGATCCATGCCGCGCGCCGCAATGTAAATCTGAACATCATCTGCATCAACAACTTTAACTACGGGATGACCGGCGGTCAGGCGGGGCCGACGACCCCGGTAAGCGCCAAGTCGTCCACGACGCCTTTCGGCAGTTGGGAGCGCCCTTTCAATCTCCCCCACCTCGCGCACGCCGTCGGCGCTTCCCTGGTGTCACGGTGGACGGTATTGCACGCGCGGCAACTCAAGCAAACGATTCTCAAGGCCATGCATAAGCAAGGCTTTGCGTTTATCGAAGTCCTCTCGCCCTGCCCTACCGGTTTCGGCCGGCCGAACGATCGGGGCGATGGAATCGAGGACATGCGGCGGTACCGCCAGCGTTGCGTCATTGATGATGAGGCGTACCTTCCGGACATTGACATCGATATAACGGACGACACGAGCCCGATTGTGGTGGGGAACTTCGTCGACATCGACCGCCCCCCCTTCCAGCCGGTGCTCGGGGCGCCTCGTCGTGAAGTAGCAAAGGTATTGGCGGAAAACGCGAATCAACGGACAAGATCCCGGGAGTCAGTTGGCCATGAGCACTGAGACAACGCAGAACGGCCCTGTCCAAATCCGCATCGCCGGTTACGGTGGGCAGGGTGTAATCCTAACCGGCATGCTGCTGGGTAAGGCCGCCAGTCTGTACGATGCCAAGGAAGCGGTGTTTACCCAATCCTACGGCCCCGAAGCGCGGGGCGGCGCATCGAGCGCGGACGTGGTGATTTCGTCTGACCCTATTGACTATCCCCTGGTGACGGAGCCGGATATTCTCGTGACGCTATTTCAGGAGGCGTACAGCAAGTACCGGTCCAGCTTGAAACCCGGTGGCACGCTAATCGTGGAGAGCGATCTCGTGCATACCAACGGCGACGCCAATGTGGCGGGGCTTCCCGCGTCGCGCATGGCGGAGACCATCGGCCGCCGCATCGTCGCGAACGTCGTCGTCTTCGGTTACCTCGTCGGCAAGACAGGAGTGATCAGCAAGGAAGCCGCGATCAAGGCAATCGAAGCGACCGTGAAACCGAAGACCTACGAGTTGAACCTGAAAGCCTTCTCGGCGGGATACGCGCGGGCCACGGAGGAATCGGGCCGTGAGTGATGCCGTACTCGTGGTGGGTGGTGGTATCGGCGGTCTTCGCGCGGCGTTAGACCTCGCCCACGCGGGCGCGCGTGTCGTTCTAGTGGAGAATAAGGCGACCGTCGGCGGCAAGCTTGCCGCACTGTTGGAAGAGGGACGGACAGCCTTGGACCTGCCCGAGGGCGCGTGGCTGCCGACCCTGGAGCAAGTCGAGGCCAGTTCGCAAATCGAGATCCTCACGCTTTCCGAGGTGATCGCGCTGTCCGGCGAACCCGGCGAGTTTGCGGTGACCATTCGCTCCCGTTCGCGGTTCGTGAGCGACGTCTGCGACCATTGCAGCGTCTGCAAGCAGGTCTGTCCGGTCGTACGGCCGAATGAATACGATGCCGGTCTCTCC
>JAHDWY010000108.1:0-7029 GCA_023384315.1 Candidatus Hydrogenedentota bacterium
GCACCTTCGTGATGGCGCTCGTCAGCGTCGTCTTTCCGTGGTCCACGTGGCCGATCGTTCCCACATTCACGTGGGGCTTCGTCCGTTCAAATTTCGCCTTGGCCATGGTTCTCTCCTTACACTCTCATCGGCGCGGCATCCGCGCCGGGATCCAATCGCTCACTACCCTATTCTCAACTGAAGCGGAACGAACTGCCCGACTTCTCCATGATTTCGTTGGCAATGCTGGGCGGCACCTGCTCGTACTGCGCGAATTCCATGCTGTACGAGGCGCGGCCCTGCGTGCGCGAACGGATGTCGTTCGCATAACCGAACATCTCCGCCAGGGGCACGAAGGCGAACAGTTTCCGGACTGTGCCAACCTGTTCCATGCTTTCCAAACGGCCGCGACGGCCGTTGAAGTCGCTGATGACTTCGCCCGTGTACTCGTCCGGGCAGACCACTTCGACTTTCATCACCGGCTCAAGCAACACGGGACGCGCCTTCGGCACGGCCGCTTTCACGCCCATAGATGACGCCGTTTGGAAGGCCATTTCCGACGAGTCGACCTCGTGGTAAGAACCATCCAGCAGCGACACCTTGATGTCGACCATGGGGTACCCCGCCACGATGCCGCTTTCCAGGGCTTCGCGCGCGCCGCGTTCGACCGAGTTGAAGTATTCCTTCGGCACCACGCCGCCGACGCTGAGGTTCTCGAACTTGAAGCCGGAACCCGGTTCGCCCGGCTCGATGGCGATCACGACGTCGCCGTACTGACCGCGACCGCCGCTCTGGCGCACGAACTTGCCCTGGGCCTCGGCGCGCTGGCGAATGGATTCGCGGTACGCCACCATGGGCTTGCCCACGTTCGCGTGCACGTTGAACTCGCGGCGCATGCGATCCACGATGATGTCGAGATGAAGTTCGCCCATGCCCGCGATGATGGTCTGGCCGGTCTCTTCGTCGGCCCGCACGCGGAAAGTCGGATCTTCTTCGCTGAGTTTGTTCAAGGCGTCGGACATCTTGTCCTGGTCGGCCTTGGTCTTGGGCTCGATGGCGATGTGGACCACCGGATCCGGGAAGGTCACCGCCATCAGCGCGACCGGCTTTTTCGGATCGCAGAGGGTGTCGCCCGTGGTCGTGTTCTTCGCGCCAATCACCGCACCGATATCGCCGGCGCGCAACTCGGTCAAGTCAATGCGCTGATCCGCGTGCATTTCCAGCAGACGGCCCAGGCGCTCCTTGCGGCCGGTGCGCACGTTCAACACCATGTCGCCGGATTTCACGACGCCCGAGTACACGCGCACAAAGGTCAACCGGCCCACGTGAGGATCGGTCAGGATCTTGAAGGCCAATCCGGCGAAAGGCTCGTCGTCGCTCGGTTTCCGTTCGATCTCTTTCTGCTCGGAATCCGGATCTTTCCCGACGATGGACGCCACATCCACCGGAGAGGGGAGATAGTCGATGACCGCGTCCAGAAGGAGCCGCGTACCTTTGTTCTTGAGGGCCGTGCCCGCGAAAACCGGGCAGATCATGCTGGCCACCGTCCCTTTGCGCAACGCCGCCTTCATTTCTTCGGCGGAGATTTCCTCTTCGAGGATGTACTTTTCCATCAAGGCTTCGTCGCACTCCGCGGCCGCGGCCAACGCTTCGTGCCGCACGTGCTCGACGGTATCCTTCAGGTCGTCGGGGATGGGCACTTCCACGATATCGGTGGCGGTGCCTTCACCTCTCCACTCGATGGCTCGCATGCCGACGACGTCGATGACGCCGCGGAAATTCTCTTCCTCGCCGATGGGCACTTGCAGGGGCACAGCGCGGGCGCCCAGACGCTCGCGCATGCTCGTTACGGCCTTCTCAAAATCGGCGCCGACGCGATCCATCTTGTTGATAAACGCGATGCGCGGCACGCCGTACTTGTCGGCCTGACGCCATACGGTTTCAGACTGGGGCTGAACGCCCGCCACGGCGCAAAACACCGCGACTGCGCCGTCCAGCACGCGAAGGCTCCGCTCCACCTCGGCCGTGAAGTCCACGTGACCGGGCGTATCGATAATGTTGATGCGGTGTTCTTTCCACTCGCAGGCCGTCGCGGCGGACGTAATCGTAATGCCGCGTTCGCGCTCCTGGGCCATGTAGTCCATGGTGGCCGTGCCTTCGTGCACTTCGCCCACGCGGTGAAGGCGGCCGGAGTAAAACAAAATGCGTTCCGTGACCGTGGTCTTGCCCGCGTCGATATGGGCCATGATCCCGATATTGCGCGTCTTGTTCAGGGTGTAGCGGCGCTTAGACATGGCCCGCCTCACCCAAACCCGCAACCGAGACGGCCGCCGCACTGTTCTGTGTGTACTTGGCTTTCATGTTGTGTACTAACCTGTGTCCTTCACATCCCGCCTTGCCGCGCGAACCCGCGCGAAACAAAGTGTCTTCACAATGCGAACCCCTCGCGCACCACGATGCTGCGCAAGGGCGTTGCGACGCAGCCGAAACGGCTATCAGTCAACTCAAAGTTGGCCCTGGAATTCTCGAGCCGAGGTCAATAACGGAGGTGAGCAAAGGCCTTGTTGGCCTCCGCCATCCGGTGCGTATCTTCCCGACGCTTAATCGTGTTGCCGGTCTTGTTGAAACAATCCAGCAACTCGCCCGCGAGCCGCTCTTCCATCGACTTCTCGCCGCGCTTGCGGGCAAACTCAATAATCCAGCGAAACGCCAAGGCTGTCCGCGTGGCCGGCGGAATCTCCACGGGCACTTGGTACGTGGACCCGCCTACCCGGCGCGATTTCACCTGGAGAATCGGTTTCGCGTTGTCGACGGCCGATTCGAAGATCCGAATCGTGTCCTCGTTCGGCAGGCGCGTATGGATAATTCCCAGCGCGCCGTACACGATGGACTCCGCGACACTCTTCTTGCCATCCACCATTACGGTGTTGACGAATTTCGTCAAGGTGACGTTCTTGAATTTCGGATCCGGAAGCGGTTGGCGCTTGGGAACCTCACGACGACGTGGCATTGATCACCCGCTCCTGTTAACTTCGCTTGGGTTTCTTGACGCCGTACTTGGAACGGCTCACCCAGCGCCCATTGTGAATCTTCTTACCGCCATCGTCTTTTTCCGAGGCCGTTCCGCCGCAGTCGCCCGTCGCGTCCAGCACCCCGCGAATCAGGTGGTACCGCACGCCCGGCAAGTCTTTTACGCGGCCCCCGCGGATCATCACCTGCGAGTGCTCCTGCAGGTTGTGCCCCACGCCCGGAATGTACGCCGTCACCTCGATTCCGTTCTTCAAACGGACACGGGCGACCTTACGCAATGCCGAGTTGGGCTTCTTCGGGGTCATCGTGTAGACGCGCGTGCAGGTGCCCGACGCCTGCGGACACTGCAACAACGCCGGCGACTTGGTCTTGCTGACCCGCTTTTTTCGCGAACCGCGCATCAGTTGATTGATGGTTGGCAAGAGTTTTCTCCTTGACTCCTAACCCTCGTTCCGAGAGGGCCTTAGCTCAATCTTTCTTCGTTGTCCCTCGGGGCGCAATGGTGACCGCGAACAGATGTTGCGGACACAACTCTCCCCCAAAGACAACGGCCCGAAATCGTAACATAACTCCAATGGCATGTCAAGCATCGCGTCGATGCCCGCGCCTTATGCCATCAACAGGATACGAACGGCCCCCTTAGGCCGTCACATCTTCCGCATGCTCCTCCGTCGAAGGACCCACCTCCAGGTCCTCGGCGTAGTCCTGCAGCACGTCTTCCACCACATCCACATGGGTATTCTGGTAGTGGCGGCTGCCGGTACCGGCCGGGATCAAATGGCCGATAATGACGTTTTCCTTCAGGCCGCGCAGGAAATCCCGCTTGCCCGAAAGCGCCGCATCCGTCAAGACGCGCGTGGTCTGTTGGAACGATGCCGCCGCAATGAAACTCTCCGTGCTCAGCGCTGCTTTGGTAATACCCTGCAATACTGGCTCGGCCTCCGCAGGGCGCCCGCCCTTGGCGAGGGTCTGCTCGTTCACTTCGCGGAACCGGATCTTGTCCACCTCTTCCGCGGCCAGGAACGGCGTGTCGCCCGGATCGTCCTTGATGCGCACCTTGCGCAGCATCTGCCGGATGATCACCTCGATGTGCTTGTCGTTCGTGCGCACACCCTGCAGGCGGTACACCTGCTGAATCTCGTCAAGCAGGTACTTGCGCAGCGCGTCCTCGCCCTGTACTTCCAGAATGTCCTGCGGAATCACCGGCCCGTCCGTCAGGCGCTGACCCGCGTACACGCGGTCGCCCGCCTGCACGTTGAGGTGTTTGCCCGGCGGGATGGTGTACTCGCGCTCCTTCCCCACCGGCGGCACCACGCGCACCTTGCGCATGCCCTTCGTGGCGCCGCCCAATTCCACCAGACCGTCGATGTGACTGATGACGGCCGGGTCCTTCGGCTGGCGCGCCTCAAACAGCTCGGCCACGCGCGGCAGACCGCCCGTGATGTCTTTGGTCTTGCTGAACTGACGCGGCGTCTTGGCCAGCAGATCGCCAGCTTGCACCTTGTCGCCGTTGTTCACGATCACATGGGTCTGTGCGGGCACGGTCGCATACGCAAGCACTTCGCCCTGGTTGCCCAGGATCGTGATCTGCGGGTGCAAATCCTGTTTGTGCTCGGTGATCACGCGCTCCTCGATACCTGTGTCCGGGTTTACGTCCTTGCGTACGGTGACGCCTTCGACCATCCCTTCGAGGTGAACCGTACCCGAGGCTTCCGCCACGATGGATACGTTGTAGGGGTCCCACTCGAACAGGGTTTGACCCTTGCGCATCTTCTGGCTGTCCTCGCCGTGAAGCACCGCGCCTGGCGGCACGCCGTAACGGGACAATTCCTTGCCCTCGGCATCGAGGATGGCGATCTCACCGCCGCGGTTCACCGCGACCAGCTTCTTTTCGCGGTTTATGGCCGTTCGCACGTTGCGGAACTCGACCGTGCCGCTTTCCACCATCTTGACTTCGCTCACCTCCACCTGCCGGCTGGCCGCGCCGCCGATGTGGAAGGTGCGCATCGTAAGCTGCGTGCCCGGCTCGCCGATGGACTGGGCCGCGATGATGCCGACCGCTTCACCCATCTCGACGACCTTGTTGGTGGCGAGGTTCAGCCCGTAGCAGCACTGACATGCGCCGCGCTTGGACTGACAAGTCAATACCGAGCGAATCTTCACGCCCGGCAAACCCTTCTGCACGATCAGCTTGGCCTTTTCTTCCGTGATCTCTTCGTTCGCCCCGACGATCGGTTCGGGCTCGCCCGGCACGGTCACATCGTCGAGCGTGAAGCGGCCCACGATACGTTCTTCGAGCGGCTGCACCACCTCGGTGCCGTCCATGAGCGCTTCGACCCAAATGCCGTTCAAGGTGCCGCAGTCGATCTCCTCGATGACCACGTCCTGCGCCACGTCCACGAGACGGCGCGTCAGGTACCCCGCGTCAGCCGTCTTCAAGGCCGTGTCGGCAAGACCCTTGCGCGCGCCGTGGGACGAGATGAAGTACTCGAGTACCGTCAGCCCCTCGCGGAAGTTCGCGGTAATGGGCGATTCGATAATGTCACCCGAAGGTTTCGCCATCAGCCCGCGCATGGCAGCAAGCTGACGAATCTGCTGTTTCGTACCACGGGCGCCCGACGTCAACATCAGGTAAATGCCCGAGAAGCCCTGGTCGTTCTCCGCCATGGCTTTCAACATCGCCGTCGACACCGCTTCGGTTGTCGTCGTCCACTGGTCGATGACTTTGTTGTACCGCTCACCTTCCGTGATGAGACCGTTCTGGTACATCTCGTCGATGCGGTTTACTTCGGCCGTCGCCTGCTCGATCAGGGCCTTCTTCTCTTCGGGCACGAGCATGTCCGACACACCGATGGAAATTCCGGCGAGTGTCGCGTGCTTAAACCCGACCCGCTTCAACGCGTCGAGCAGCTCCACGGTCTTGCTGTGGCCGTGTTCGGCGTAGGCCTTCGCAATAATGTCGCCGATGGAGTTCTTCTCCTGCTCGCGATTCACGTCGTCGAGTGTAATCTCCGGCGGTAGCCCTTCCTTCAACATCACACGGCCGACGGTCGTGTCAACGACTTTGCCGTCGTTCCACACCTTGATGCCGGCATGCAAATCCACCGTGCCCATCTCATACGCAAGCACGACCGACGCCGTATCGGGATAGATTCGGCCCGGCTCCGTAATCGCGCCTTCCTTGGTCCACTCGGCTTTCCACTCGCCCTTCGCGCCCTTGCGCAACTTCGTCATGTAGGAAATGCCCAGCACGATATCCTGGCTCGGCGTCACGATCGGGCGGCCGTTGGACGGCGAGAAAATATTGGTCGACGCCAGCATCAGCAGGCGCGCTTCCAACTGGGCCGCCGGCATCAGCGGCACGTGTACGGCCATCTGGTCGCCGTCGAAGTCGGCGTTGAACGCCGCGCATACCAGCGGGTGAATGCGAATGGCCTTGCCTTCGATCAGCACCGGCTCAAAAGCCTGGATGCCAAGGCGGTGCAGCGTGGGCGCGCGGTTCAGCAGCACGGGGTGATCCTGAATCACTTCTTCCAGGATGTCCCACACTTCCTCACGGCCCTGCGCGATGATCTTCTTCGCGGCCTTGATCGTCGTGGCGATGCCGCGCTCTTTCAGCTCGCGAATGATGAAGGGCTCGAACAGCTCGAGCGCCATCTTCTTCGGCAAGCCGCACTGGTGCAGCTTCAATTCCGGACCCACCACGATCACGGAGCGGCCCGAATAGTCCACGCGCTTGCCCAGCAGGTTCTGGCGGAACCGGCCTTGCTTGCCCTTGAGCATGTCGCTCAGCGATTTCAAGGGACGATTCCCCGCACCGAGCACGGTGCGGCCGTGACGGCCGTTGTCGAACAACGCGTCCACAGCTTCCTGCAACATGCGCTTCTCATTGCGGAGAATCACTTCCGGCGCGCGCAACTCGATAAGCCGCTTCAAGCGGTTGTTCCGGTTGATGACGCGACGGTACAGATCGTTCAGATCGCTCGTGGCATACCGGCCGCCTTCCAGCGGAACCAGCGG
>JAHDWY010000108.1:7039-9849 GCA_023384315.1 Candidatus Hydrogenedentota bacterium
ACGCAGGTCCGGCGGGATCACGGGGATCACGTCCAGCACCATCCACGTCGGCGAATTGCCGGACTTGCGGATGGCCTCGACCACCTTCAACCGCTTGATCGCTTTCGCCCGCGCCTGCATGCTGGTCGTGGTACCGACCTGCGCGTGCAGTTCCGCGCTGAGCTGCTCGATATCGATCTCTTCCAGGAGCATCTTGATCGCTTCCGCACCCATGCGCGCGACAAACCGATCGCTCCACTGTTCGCGGGCGTCCTGATATTCGTCTTCCGTGAGGGTCTGCATCTTCTCCAGGCTCGTATCGCCCGGATCGACCACAATGTAATTCTCGAAGTAGATGATCCGTTCGAGCACGCGAATCGACAGATCCAAGAGGTTGCCGATGCTGCTCGGGGTCGTCTTGAAGAACCAGATGTGCGTCACCGGCACGGCCAGCTTGATGCAGCCCATGCGTTCGCGACGGACCTTCGACTCGGTCACTTCAACACCGCAGCGATCGCACACGATCCCGCGGTGCTTCACTTTCTTGTACTTGCCGCACGCGCATTCCCAGTCCTTCACGGGACCGAAAATGCGTTCGCAGAACAAGCCGTCCTTCTCCGGCTTGAAGGTGCGGTAGTTGATCGTCTCCGGCTTCTTCACCTCGCCCCGGGACCACTTGAGGATATCTTCCGGCGAAGCCAGGCGGATTTGAATCGAGTCGAACCGATCACCCGTCGTTTCAATATACTTGGCCAATCGTTAACCCTCCAGCGGTTCTTCTTCGTCATCGCCTTCCGTGCCTTCAACGCGCATCAGCTTGATCACGTCGAGACACAGGCTCTGCATTTCCCGGACGAGCACGTTAAACGACTCCGGCCGGCCAGGCTCCACGTCCTTGTCGCCCTTCACCACGGCCTCGTAGGCCTTGGTCCGCCCCTGAATGTCGTCTGACTTTACCGTCAACAACTCCTGCAACGTGTACGCCGCGCCATAGGCCTGCAGCGCCCACACTTCCATTTCTCCAAATCGCTGGCCGCCGAACTGGGCCTTACCGCCCAACGGCTGCTGGGTCACCAGCGAGTACGGCCCGATGGCGCGGGCGTGGATCTTGTCGTCCACCAGGTGGTTCAGCTTCATCATGTAGATTTGGCCCACGGTGGTTTCCTGATCGAACTCTTTGCCGGTCCGGCCATCGCGGAGCTTGATCTTTCCATGTTCCGGCAGACCAGCTCGTTTCAAGTACTCGGAAATCTCCGACTCCGACGCGCCGTTGAATACCGGCGTGGCCACCTTCATCCCCAGCGCGTGCGCGGCCCAACCCAGGTGCGTTTCCAGGATCTGCCCCACGTTCATGCGCGACGGCACGCCCAGCGGGTTCAATATGATCTGCACCGGGGTCCCGTCCGGAAGGTAGGGCATGTCTTCAGCCGCCATGATCTTCGCGACCACGCCCTTGTTTCCGTGACGCCCGGCCATCTTGTCGCCGACCGACAGGCGCCGCTTCGTGGCCACAAACACCTTCACCAGCTTGATAACGCCCGGCGGCAACTCGTCGCCCTTGCGCAGGGTCTCGAGTTCGCTGTCGCGGAATGCCACCAGCTTGGCCTCTTCCATCGCGGCCATATTCACCAGACGCGTCAGCTTCTGCTGAATCTTCTTGTCTTCCACGCGCATTCGGGCCAATACGCTGTAGTCGGCCTTCTCGAGGTGCGACACCTTGACGCGCTTGCCTTTTTCGAGCACCAGCTCGTCAGTCTTGTGGTCGACCACGTCCTCAAGGATCTTCAAACCGATGAGTTCGTCCTTCACCAGCTTCACGAAGGTGTTGCGAACTTCGTCGATCTTCTCCTGGTACTCGCGCTTGACCTTGGTCACCTGGGCGGTGAGCGCGCTCTTCGAACCGGAATCGCCCGTCTTGTCCCGGCGGCTGCTGACCTTCACATCCACCACCACGCCTTCGCATCCCGGCGGCACCGTCAGGGACGCGTCGCGCACGTCCTCGGCTTTCTCACCGAAGATCGCGCGCAGCAGTTTCTCTTCCGGGGCGAGTTCGGTTTCACCCTTCGGGGTCACCTTGCCGACCAGGATGTCGCCGTGCTTCACCTTGGCGCCCAGGCAGACAATCCCGGTCTCGTCCAGGTTTTTCAGGGCATCTTCGCCGACGTTCGGAATGTCGCGTGTGATTTCCTCGGGACCCAGCTTCGTGTCGCGGGCTTCGATATCGAACACCTGAATGTGAATCGAGGTGAACACGTCGTCTTTCACCAAATCCTCGCTAAGAAGGATGGCGTCCTCGAAGTTGTAGCCTTCCCAGGGAATAAACGCGACCAGCACGTTGCGTCCCAGAGCCAATTCGCCCTGATCCGTCGCGGGGCCGTCTGCAATGATGTCGCCCGCGTCGACCTTGTCGCCCTTGTTCACGATGGGCCTCTGGTTGATGCAGGTGTTCTGGTTCGAGCGAATGTACTTTTTGAGGTAGTACACGTCCTCATCCGCGCGGAACGGATTCTCGTCGGGCGATTTGCCCTTCTTCGTGTGACGGATGCGGATGACTTCGCTGTCCACGTACTCGACCACGCCGTCGCGCTCGGCCCGCACCACGGTGCCCGCGTTCTTCGCGGTCACGTGTTCGAGGCCCGTGCCCACCACCGGCGACTCGGTGCGCAACAGCGGAACCGCCTGCCGTTGCATGTTGGATCCCATCAGTGCGCGGTTTGCGTCGTCGTGCTCCAGGAACGGAATCAGCGCCGCTGCCACACTCACCAACTGCTTGGGCGACACGTCCATGTAATCCACCTGCGTCGGCTCGATGAGCGGGAAGTCGCCCAGGT
>JAHDWY010000109.1:0-2631 GCA_023384315.1 Candidatus Hydrogenedentota bacterium
GACGCGTCGAGAGTGTCAGTGGCGAGCGGGAATAAACTGGTACGGCTTGTCAGTGAAGAGGTCCAACTGGAGGACAAGCCAAACTTGATCGTGGTGATGGGCCTCTTGGCTGACGCAATCCCGACGCTCGCAGAACTGAGGGCGGCGGATGACAAACCCGGCTCGGCGCGCCAGCTTCGACCCGCAGGACCACCCCGTTCGCTCGAAGACGACGCGCCCCGGCGACCAGCGGTTCGGCGTTCGGTATCCGCTTCACCAGAGGTCGAAGCGGTCGCGCCAAAGACCCCCAAGAATCTTACGTTGCAGGACTTCCTGTAAGCACGTGCTGAGGTTTACGCGCTGCAGCCTGCTACGCGGCCGGGCTTGGGCTACGCCTCTGCCCGGATATCACTTAACGCAGTGGCGATCCATTCTTTCGCTGCGTTCACCGCATCATCTACCGCAACGGTCCCCGATTCGCCGGTGTCGCGGCGCTTCCACTCGACCTTGCCTTCCGCGAGGTTGCGTTCGCTGACAATGAACCGGATCGGCACGCCGAGCAAATCCGCATCCGCGAATTGAGCGCCGGGACGTCCGTCCCGGTCATCAAAGAGCACTTCGATCCCGGCAGCCAACAAGTCAGTGTAAAATTTTTCGGACATCTCTCGGACGCCGGGGGCCTCCATTTTCAGGGCGTTCAAGTGGACCTGCCATGGTGCCACTGACATGGGCCATTTGGGGCCGAACTTGTCGCGGTGAACTTCCATGATGGAACTCATAAGTCTTCCAATACCAATTCCGTAGCACCCCATGATCGGCACGCAGGACTTGCCGTTCTCGTCGTTGTAGGTCATCCCCATGGATTCTGAATACTTGGTGCCGAGCTGGAAAATGTTGCCCACTTCGATGCCTCGCTGGAGGGTAATCGTTCCTTTTCCTTCGGGCAGGCCGTCGCCGTCCTGAAGGGCGCAGATATCGACGGTCTTCACCCCGTGGAGATCGCGGTCGAGATTGAAGTTCTTGTAGTGGTAGTCAACTTCGTTGGCGCCGGTGACCAAGTTGTTGGATTGGGCCACGGTGTGATCGACCACGAGTCGCCATTTTGTGAGGTCGAGTCCCATGGGTGACGCGTAACCAGGAACGGAGCCCGCCTTCGAGATACGCTCGTCTGACGCCGGCGCCGGCATCACCTGGAGCACTTTTGCCAGCTTGATCTCGTTGACATCGCGGTCGCCGCGGATGATGACCATGACGGGCTTGCCGTCGGCATCGGAGTCGTAGAACACAGCCTTGGCGGTCTGGTGCGTGGGGACGCCCAGGAATCCGGCGACCTCTTCGATGGTCTTCTTGCCGGGAGTATGGACTTTTTCCAGGGGCAGCGGGTCTGCGGGATACCCTTGGATCACGCCTTCCGCGACTTCCAGATTCGCGTAGTACCCCGCCTCGGGACAGGTGGCGATGGTGTCCTCCCCCACCTCCGTCAGGAGGATGAACTCGTGGGCGACTTTGCCGCCCATCATGCCGGTGTCCGACGCGACGGCGACCACTTCCGGTAGGCCGACTCGCGCGAAGATACGGTGGTAGGCCTGGTAACAGTCTTCGTAGTAGCGCTCGAGATCTTCCTGGGACCGGTGGAATGAGTACCCGTCTTTCATGGTGAACTCACGTACGCGAATCAAGCCGCCCCGGGATCGGGGTTCGTCCCGGAACTTGGTTTGAATCTGGTAGACCATGAAGGGCAACTGGGTGTGGCTGTTGATCTCGTTCCGGCAGAGGTGGACGACGCCCTCTTCGTGGGTCATGGCGAGGACCATCTCGTGGCCCGTGCGATCCTTGAAGCGGCAGAGTTCTGATCCCACGCTCGTGTAGCGGCCGGACTCGTCCCACAGTTCCCGGGGCTGCACGACGGGCATGAGGACTTCCTGGCCGCCGATGCGGTCCATCTCCTCGCGGACGATCTGCTCTATCTTGTGGATGACCCGGAACCCCGGCGGGAGCAGCGAATAGATGCCGTTGGCGACCTGGCGGGCGTAACCGCCGCGCAGCAGAAACGCGTGGCTTTCCAGGACCGCTTCCGCAGGCCGTTCCTTATACCGCATTCCAACGAGATGGCTCATTCGCATGGTATTCATTGCTCCGTTCTGGGCATCGCGTCCCGCTAAGTGCGGGGCTTTACAGTAGTTCAGGAACCTTTGGGGAGGCAGAAGAATACCGGAAAGCGGTGCGTTCCGCAAACAGGCGACTTTGGTCTCATGCGTTTTGCCTGACGAATCCCGTAGTGTGTGTTGTCCGGTTTGTACGTCAAAATCCTGATAAATATCAAGATTGCATACCGATGAGGTGTTGAAAATTAAAGCGACCGTAGGCGAACGTGGGCAAGTTACCATTCCCAAGGCAATCCGAGATCGGTTAGGGCTTTCGTCTGGAATGGTGCTGGAGATACACGAAGAAAACGGCGTCATCATGGCCGAGAAGGTTTCGGCGGAGGATCCGGTTTCGAAAGTACGAGGATGTCTCAAGCTCGACAAATCCACCGATGAAATCTTGGCCGAGTTGCGCGGCGACGCATGATCACCGCGGTAGATACGAGCGTCATCGTTGACGTGTTTTTGGACGACGCACGATACGCGGACGCATCGTCCAACGCGGTGC